>CAWWCX010000299.1:0-5293 GCA_963935445.1 uncultured Roseibacillus sp. | reverse complement strand
GGACAAGGCCGACAAGTCGCTGACCCGGTTCCTGACCCGCTCGGTCTACGGGCTGATTTGCTTCACGCTCTTCTTCTCACTGGTGGGCACGGTCCTTGGCGGGATCTGGGCCAACGATTCCTGGGGCCGTTTCTGGGGATGGGATCCGAAGGAGAACGGAGCGCTCCTGATTGTCCTCTGGTGTCTCATCATCCTGCACGCCCGGCTTGGAGGCTACCTGCGGGAGTGGGGACTGCATATCGCGTCCGTCCTCGGGGCTGTCGTGGTGGCCTTTTCATGGTGGGGTGTGAACCTGCTCGGAACCGGATTGCACTCCTATGGGTTCACGGATGGGATCGGTGGAGTGGTTGGAATGTTCTACGCGTTTGAGTGCGTGGTGGCCCTGGGTGGCATATTACTGGCGGCCCTGGACAAGTTTGGACGCAGGGGCCTCCAGACCGGTGCAGGAGGCGGTGGCGAGCCTCCCTCATTACCTGGTTACCAGGGGAAGCGGGAAGCCTTGGAAGGAGCGGATTGAGCCGGGGAGGAGAGGGAGTTGTTTTCCCGGGGGCACGGACGGACGTCCCCGCTGTTGCGGGTTTTTTTCCGGAGATCGTGTGGGTGTTTTCCTAGCCGGGAGGCCAACTGAGTTGCCGCCCTGCGAGAATGTGCAGATGGAGGTGAGGGACTGCTTCACCGCCATCCCGGCCATTGTTGATGACCACGCGGAAGCCGTCCTCGCTCAGGCCCTCCTGATCCGCAATCAAACGAATCCGGGTCAGGAGGTGACCAAGGAGTTCCTGGTCCCCGGAGTCCGCCTCCCCGATCCGCACGATCAGCTTTTTGGGAACGAGGAGGAGATGAACCGGGGCCTGGGGAGCGATGTCGCGAAAGCAGAGGCAGAGCTCGTCCTCGTAGACGATGTCGCCCGGTATTTCGCGGTCGGCGATCTTCTGGAAGATTGTTTTCTCAGGGGCCATGACTCTCGGGGAAGGGGAAGGAACGGGTCAACGGAAAGGGAAAGGAGTAGTCCTGCAGGAGGATTATGGAGCAGGTCCCTGCCTTACAGGTTCCCCGTTTGCCCAGATGCCTGTTCAGAGATCGATCGTGAGGTGGATCTTGCGATTCTCGGGAATGGGCTGCTGGGCGAAGTTCTGCAGGAAGGCGAGAATCTCCCGGTGGAGGCGCTCACAGCGTGCAGTCCACCGCACGGCGCCGCGGAGAATCTGGGCGCTCTCGCGAAGCTCCATGAAATGGAACTCCTCGGCACCGCGTCTACGGAGATCTTCGATTTCGTCCTGCAGTTTCTGGAAGAAGACGAGTTCAAATCCATTTCCTGCTTCCCGGGCGGCCCGGGCCACCGAAAGAGTGATGGGGGGGGCCAGCGGCCTGAGATTGTCAGCGATGGCATCGCAACCGATCCGTCGCAGCATGCCTTTCATACGCTCGAAGAGATCCTCGATGGGAAGGACACGCCAGGGGCACTTGTGCTCGAGGTAGTGGAGGATCCCGTCCCTGATGTCATCAATGAAGGGGAAGTCGGATCGGTCGCAGGACTTGGCAGCCCGCTGGAGAGCAATGTCGATCCAGCCCGTATCGTAGCCGGCCACCTGGTGGCGGCCGATCTGGAGAACGGGTAGTTTTCCAACGAGACAGATCATGAGAAGGCTATTCCTTGAAGAGGCGCCGCTGCATGTGGTCGCGGGCGGCGCGGTTTTCTAGAGATTGGATTTCGCTGATGAACTCGCCCACGTTGTCGAACTGGCGATAGACCGAGACGTAGCGGACGTAGGCCACGGGATCGATCTGGTGAAGCTTGTCCATCACTTTGGCCCCGATGATGTGAGAGGGGACCTCGGAGACGTGATCCTTGTGGAGTTCCGCGAGAATCTCCTCCACCGCGCGGTCGAGGCGGTCCATGGAGACGGGGCGCTTCTCGCAGGCCTTGACCAAGCCCCGGAACAGCTTTTCCCGGTTGATGGCCTCGCGGCTTCCATCTTTCTTCACCACCCGCAACTCGGTTCGCTCGATTTGTTCGTAGGTGGTGTAGCGGTAGGAGCAATCCAGGCATTCCCGGCGCCGCCGAATCGTCGTCCCGTCCTTCGACATACGGGAGTCCACGACCTTGTCTCTGTGGGAACCACACTGGATACACCTCATTGAATGCTCAGTGGGATGGGATGCTACTCAACATGTGGTAGGGGCAAAGAAAAAAGGGCACTCTATTTCGTGATATCCGGTAAATCCTACCGGAGTGCCCGAAAGTCGTAAAAATGGGAACAAGTAGGGCCTGAGCTGCCCGGAGAGAACAAAAAAGGTTCCTGTGAATTGCTCACATTCCTCAAGAAGGAGAGGTGGACAGGGAGCAGACACAATTCAGGAGTCCAAAGGAACGGGGCGGAACGGCGACATGCTTGAATCCTGCCGGCAGCCAGAAACTTCCATTTTCATGCAAGGGGTGCGAAGTGTTGCCCGTCCTCCTGCGGGGTGGGTCCCCCGGAAATCGCCATGCGAGAGTCGGGGCTGAAACCACGTGCTCCCCGGGAGCGAGGGCGGGCAGGTCATGAGAGTCGATGCAAGAGAAGGAATGAGGAGTCGGAGATCGATCCTTGGGCTGGCGGGTGGGGTGCTGGTGACTGGAATGAAAAATGGTTCTGCCCTGAATGCCTTGAAGCGTACGGCACCGCAAATTTCCGGGTTGAGCCTGACTGCCTATTCTCTGAAGCGGCACATGAAGTGGTGGCTTGGAAAGCTGGCCAGGGGTGGTGGGACGATGGAGATGGTGGATTTTCTCGAATACTGTGCCGAGCTGGGGTTGGAGGCGGCGGAGATTACGGGCTACTTCTTTCCCGAGCCGCTCGACAAGGCTGCCATTCATGCCGTCAAGCGGCGCGCGCACCTGCTGGGACTGGATCTCTCGGGAGGAGCAATGGGCAATAATTTTGCACACGCGCCGGCCACCGCGGAGGGGAGGCGGCATCTCGACCATGCGCGGATGTGGATTGATCGCTTTGCGGAAATGGGGACACCGGTGGTGCGCGTGTTCGCCACCCGCGGTATTCCCAGGGGCCTGAGTGATGCGCAGGTGATCTCCCATGTCACCGCCAACCTGGAGGAAGCCCTCGTGCATGCTGAGAAGCGGGGTGTGATCCTTGGCCTGGAGAATCATGACTTCGTCAGCAATATCGACTACCTGCTGGAGATTCTCGGTCGGATTGACTCGAAATGGCTGGGCGTGATCTGGGACTCGGCAAATCTCACGGCCGTGGCAGACCCTTACAAGGAGCTGGCACGGATCGCGCCGTATGCGGTGACCGCCCAGCTGAAGGTGATGACCAAGGTCAACGGCAAGGATGTGCCCGCGGACTATACCCGGTTGGTGAAGATTTTGAGCGAAGCGAACTACCGCGGATATCTCGTGCTGGAGTATGAAGAGGACGAGGATCCCTACGATGCGATTCCGCAGGAGCTGGCGAAACTCAGGAAGATTGCCCGGGATTGACAATCGTTTGCGGTCAACCCTGCCATGCACGAGCAGCGGAGGTGGGGGGTGCGTTCTTCCCTGCCGGGACTCGAGAGAGTGGGAGGTTCTCACGGTAGTGCGGACAGGACCGGGGAGAATCGACCCGGGCACCGAGGGGGCCTGTATCGCCGCCTGATGGAGACCTTGCCTAGGATGGCCCGGCGCGTTGCTGATTTGTCCGGGGCGGAGAGAGAACTTGCGGACTGGGTTCGTAGGGGATAGAGGCACATGGAAATCATCATGAAAAAGACCATCGCATGCGCAATTGCTGTCGCCCTGAGCCCCTTGGCCTCCGGTGAAGAAAACTCCCTGACCGACGCGGAAAAGAAGGAGGGCTGGAAACTGCTCTTCGACGGAAAATCCGCGGCAGGCTGGAGCAGCTGGAAGACCAAGAAGCCTCTCGAGCTCGGAGCCTGGGTGGTGGAGGAGGGTGCGCTTACCCTGAGCAAGAAGGGGGCGGGTGATATTTACACTACGGAGGCTTTCGAGAACTTTGACCTGAGCCTCGAGTGGAAGACGAAGGGCAACAGCGGAATCCTGATCCGGGTTGACCCCGCTGCAGGCGGGCCGATTTACAAGGTCGCTCCCGAGATGCAGATCGAGCGCTCAAAGGGGAAGAAGAGCACGGATGCCGGCGGTCTGTATGCGCTCTACCCGATTGCGGTGGAAGGTGAGAAGACAATTCATCCCGACGGGTGGAATACGGTCAGGATTCGCCTCGTTGACGGCAAGGGAACGCATTGGTTCAACGGTCAGAAGGTGGCGGAATACGAGATCGGAAGTGAGGGCTGGAAAGCGAAGGTGGCTGCCAGCAAGTTCGCGAAATGGAAGGGCTTTGCAGAAACGGAGAAGGGGCATATCGGCCTGCAGGATCATGGTGCGCAGGTTTCGTTCCGCAATGTGAAGATCAAGGTCGTCAAGTAGACCCGCACGGAAGGCCGGCAGGCGCCGGACAGGCGCCTGCAGCCGGGACTTCCCCCCGGGGCCCGGGGGGGGGCCGGACCGGCCGGTGCTTGACACGGTTCCGCCCCGTTTAGAAAGCTCTCGGCCATGCCTGAGCAGATTGCAGAAGTGGTGTTTCGCCCTGAAGAAGGGAAGCTGGCCTACCTGCCTGAGGGACCATGTGCCGTTCGTCCGGGACAGGTTTCCTGGGTGGCGATTCAACATGGGGGAGATTCCGGGGAGGGTTCGATCAATGTGCTCGACCTGAATAGCGGGGAGAACCGTCATCATGTGCTGCCGGGGCGGCCGGGCTTTGCTTTCCCGACCAGCACTCCCAATGTGTTCCTGACCGGTTTCGAGCGGCAGGTAGGTTACTTCAATGTGGAGAGTGGGGATTGGGAGGGAGTCCACGGGGTGGTGGAAGGCGAGGAAGAGGGAACCATCATCAATGACGGGGTCCTTTGTGGAAACGGCGTCCTCTTCGGAACAAAGGATGTCGAGTTCAAGGACCCCAAGGCCGGCCTCTATCTCTGGCTCCCGGGCATGGAGACGGCCAAGCATCTGCGGGGCGGACAGACCTGTTCGAACGGCAAGGTTATCATCTCGCGGGAGGGGAAACTCTATCTTCTCGATATCGATACTCCGACGAGGGTGGTGGTGGAATATCCCCTCGACCTTGGTAACCAAGTCCTCGGGGAGCCCCGCACGGTGGTGGATCTGCGGGAAGCAGGGGCCTTTCCGGATGGGATGGTGATCACTCCCGATGGTCAGAGCGTGATCGTGGCAATGTACAATCCGGAGGACGTGGAGGCCGGGGAAGCGCGGCAGCACAGCCTGGGCAACGGTGGG
>CAWWCX010000298.1:0-5340 GCA_963935445.1 uncultured Roseibacillus sp. | reverse complement strand
CTGCGCGGGTGCTGGACTGGGCGCCAGTGAACGATCTGGAAGACATGGTGCGCAGCGCCTGGGCATGGCACAAGGTTCACCCCGAAGGCTACCAAGATTGATTGTCAAGGGGCGATAGCTGGGGCAGTCTGCGGATGCGTGGGGCAAACAGCCCCTCCCCCAGGTCATGAAAGCTCTTGTAACCGCCCTCGCAGTTTCCGCCGCTGTTTCGCTGAGTCTCCTCGCCGAGGGCCCTGAGGATGGGGAGCAGAACTCCGTCCCGGAGAAAGCAGCAGCCGGGAAGGCGTTGCGGTGTCTTCTGGTCACCGGGGGGTGCTGCCACGACTACGACTTCCAGTCGAAGGCGCTTACTCTCTCCTCGGCGGCGAAGGCCGACATTGACTGGACGGTTGTAAACAAGGGGGGAAGAGGGACGAGGGCGCAAATTGATCTCTACGACGACCCCGCGTGGGCGGAGAAGTTTGATGTGGTGGTGCATAACGAGTGCTTCGCCAACACGAAGAACCCGGACTATATCAAGAAGATCGTCAATGGACACAAGGGAGGCACCCCGGCGGTGGTGATTCACTGCGCGATGCATACCTACCGGGCGGCCGAGATCGACGACTGGCGGCGGTTCCTCGGGGTGACGAGCCGCAAGCATGAACATCAGGCACGATACCCGGTGAAGACCGAGAAGAAGGACCACCCGATCATGAAGGGCGTCCCGGCGGACTGGGTGACTCCCAAGGATGAACTTTACATCATTGATAAGACGTGGCCCAACACCACCGTGCTGGCGACCTCGAAGAGCGAGAAGGACCAGAGGTCTCACCCGGTTTTCTGGGTCAACGAGTTCCATGGAGCTCGTGTCTTCGGTACGACCTACGGCCACACCAACGACACGTTCTCTGATCCGGTTTTTCTCGACCTCCTGACCCGCGGAATCCTCTGGTCGGCGGGAAGGTTGAAGTAAGCGGTTCCTCGTGGGTGGGCGGGGTTACGAAAAGTGCTCCGCCATCTTGGCGCGCAGGAAAGCAACCGAGCGCTGGAGCTGTTCCGGTCCGTCCACACCGTCCTCGATCGAGATCCAGCCGTCGAAGCCGACCGACTGCAGGGTGGAAAAGATGGCATCATAATCATTGAGCCCCTGGCCGATTTCCCCGTGGGCGAGTCGCTCGGCGTAGCCGGTGACACCCTCTTCCCGGGCAAGGTCTTCCAGAGTTCCGTGTTTCAGGTAGCGGTCGCTGGCGTGCATGGTGACCACGCGGTGCTTGACCCGGTCGAGGAGTTCGAGGGGATCCTCACCTGCGAGGATGGTGTTGCTCGGGTCGTAGTTGACGCCGAAGTTGGGATGCTCTCCCACTGCCTCCACGAGGTCGCAGAAGATATCCATGGCCTGCGCGAATTCGGGAAATTCCCAGAAGCCGTCCTTGTAGTGGTTCTCGATGATGAGAGTTACTCCGTGATCTGCGGCAAAGGGGAGGCAGGCCTGGATGGAAGCGGCTGCGAGTTCGATGCCCTCTGCACGGGAGAGTTCCGGCCGGCGCTGCCCGCTCAGGACGCGGCAGAAACGGGCCCCGAGCAGGCTGGACATTTCGATCCAGCGTTGCTCCTTTGCGATTTCCTGAGCGCGGAAAGCCGGGTCGGGATGGGTGAAATCGGGAGAGCAGCAGAGCATGGGAATCTCGAGGCCCTTGGACTCGCACTCGGCACGAACGGCGCTCCAGCTTGCCGGATTCTCGAGATCAACGATGAGGGGGTAGAGTTCGACCCCGTCCACGTCGAGAGTGGCTGCGAAATCGAGATAGCTGGAGAGTCTCAGAGATCCGTCGACGAGGGCTTCCAGTTCCGCTTTGGGGAAGGTGGCGAGCTTGGGCATGTTGTCCGGGGTGCTGTGATTGTGCGGATGCGGTTCAAAGGCCGACCTTGTCGGGGTTTCTCCCGTGGGCCGGATACTGTTCGAGTTCCACCACGCAGCCGCTGACCGGGCCGGTGGCCTCGTCGAGCCAGTAGAGCGCGCCCGCAGCGATTTCGTCCGGCACGAGGATGCGTCCCGAGGGAGCGTAGACACTGGGGAGCTTCGTGAACCAGTCCTCATCCAGTCCATCCTCCTGTTTACGCGCCGATTCATTTTCGGTGAGCACCCATCCCGGGTTGATCTGGTTGACGACCACACCGTAGTCGCGGTGCAGGGTATCGCCCAGATTGCGGGTGAGGGCCATGAGGGCGCCCTTGGAACTGGCGTAGGCGGCAAAGTAGGACTCTCCCCCGTAGGCGTTGACCGAGCCGATATTGACAACCCGTCCCCTGTTGCTGGCGAGTTCCCCGAGGGCCGCCTGAATGAGAAGGAAAGGGGCCCGCACGTTGATGGCATAGGTCCAGTCCCAGAGCTCAAGAGTCATATCGGGGGGCTGACGACGAGTGACGACCCCGGCATTATTGACAAGGCCGTCGAGTCCTCCGAGTTCTGCAATAGTTTCCCGGATGAGCCGGGCGGGAACGGCGGGGTCGGAGAGGTCGGAAACCTGGTAGGGTGCGTCACCGAGCTCGGCGGAGGTTTCGAGAGCCAGATCCTCCTCGAGGCCGTGAATGAAGATGCGTGCCCCCTCTTTCAGGCACCGCCTGGCGATAGCCTTGCCGATTCCGGTGGTGGACCCGGTGATCAGGATTCGCTTGTCTTTCAGGCGCATGGTTGAAGAAGAGCAGGCAGGGGGATCAGACGGCCTGGTGAACCCGGTCGCAGATCAGCTTGAGTGAGGATTCGAGGTCTCCTCCAGCGGTCTGGAAGGAGTCTGCATCTATGGTGAGGGGTGCTCCGAGGACCACCAGGGGAGCTCCGTAGGAGGGGCAGGCAACCGCCTGTTCGATCGAGAGGCCGCCCACAGCCTGAACAGGGACGGAGACGGCCTCGACAACTTCTTTCAGCTGATCGAGTGGGCTGGGCATGCGATTGCCCGCCGCTGCGATGCCCCGGCGTTCGTCATAGCCGATGTGATGCACGATGTATCCGCATCCAAGATCCTCCAGGGCCCTCGCCCCTGCCACCATGTCGGGGCAGCCGAGATTGTCGCCCATCACTCCAACCCCGTAGTCCCTCCCGCACTGGACCACGCACTTGATTGTTTCCTCGTGGGCGCGGGCCATGACCACCACGTGAGTAGCGCCGGCCTTCGCCATCATCTCGGCCTCAAGGTAGCCACCATCCATGGTCTTGAGGTCTGCCACGATGGGTGCATCAGGAAAGTTCTCCCGCAGGGCCTTTACCGAGTGCAGCCCGTGGGCGAGGAGGAGCGGGGTGCCGGCCTCGAGCCAGTCTACTCCGGCCCGCAGGGCCATGGCTGCAGTCTCGATGGCCTCCTCGAGGTCGATGAGGTCGAGGGAGATCTGGACGGTTGGTTTGTGCATGGGGAGATAAGAGGGAGGAAAGGCAGCCGGAGCTGGTCAGGGGAGCAGGACGGACTTGACTACTGCCCCGCTGTGCATGGTGTTGAAGGCTTCCTCCCAGTCGGTGAGGGAACCGGTGAAGCCCATGATGGGCCCCAGATCGAGCGTTCCGGAGGAGAGGAGCGCGAGGACGCGTTCCCAGATTGGATGGTAGTGGGAGAAGCTGCCCTGGAGAGTGACGTTTTTCTGCACGAGGGGGTCGAGTGAGAAGCCTACCGGGTCCTTGCCCCAGCCGACCTTGCTGATCCAGCCTGCGGGCCGGACGATATCGATCGCAACGCGGAGGGTGGCGGATACCCCGGCGGCATCGATGACTCCATCCGCACCGAGCCCGTCGCGGGCACGAGCCCACTCGGTGGGGTCACCCACTACGATGTCGCATCCGTAGCGGGCGGCGATCGCAAGGCGTGTTTCGTCCGCGGGAAGTCCCACTACCGCGACCTCTGCGCCGGCAATCCGGGCAATCGCGGCACAGAGTATTCCGATCGTGCCGGGGCCCAGCACCACGACCCGGTCACCCGGACGCAGCGAGGTATTCATCACGGTCGCATTGTAGGCTACCGAGCAGGGTTCGGTGAGAGCGGCTTTTTCAAGCGGGAGTTCGTCGGGAACGCGATGAAGGCAACGGGCGGGGACGGATACAAAGCGGGTCATGGCGCCGTCTACTCCATATCCGAAGCCCTTCCGGGTAGGGTCGAGGTTGTAGAGGCCCCGGCGTGACATGGGGTTATCGGGATCAATGACGGCGGCGGTTTCACTGACCACGCGGTCTCCCTCGGACCAGCCTTCCACCTGGGCTCCCAGCGCGGCAATGGTGCCTCCGAATTCGTGGCCGAGGACGACGGGGTAGTTGACCGGCCAGGAGTGGTCGGCGGTCCACTGGTGGAGGTCGGAGCCGCACACTCCCACCGCGGCCACCTCGAGAAGAACGTCGTTGTCAGCAATCTCCGGTTCGGGAAGATCACGGAGGGCAACCGCCCCCGGTTCGTTGGCGTAGTTTACGACTGCCTGCATTGGGGCTGCAGGTCTTACCGGTCACCCGGAGGAAAGTCAAAGATCCTTCCCGGGAAGGTCGCCGGAGTCAGGGCTCGATTACGCGCACAAGGAGCTTCCGGGCAGCGGTCGGATTGATTGTGATTACCGCTGGTGAGGCCTGACTGGCAAGGATGGTCGAGAAGGTCTCTCCATCCGTTGAGGTCTGGATGTCATTGCTGCCGTCTCCGCCCGACCAGGTGATCTCGAGACTGGTGGGACCGTTCAGGCTCACGTTGGTGAGGGTGAGTTCGGGGGCGGCCGGGGAGGGATTGACGTCGGTCCGGAAGGGCGTTCCCTGCCAGGAGAGGGTGCCTGCTGCGAAGGAGGTGTCGAGGTCGGCTCTGGCCGGGAACGGGGGCACGGGATCGGGATCGATTGGCGCGGGCATGATCCAGCCGGCACCGCTCGCACTCACGGTGTTCATCAGGGAGGAGCCGGCCCGGGTCGTTCCATCGAAGAAACGAACGCCCACGCGGACATCCGAATCGGGGACTTCCGGCTGTGAATTGGTGTCGAGTGGGACAATGGCCTCGAAGTAGCCCGCTACCACCTCACCGACCACGGTGGAATAGTTTGCGGGGTCGGCAGCCGCATTGGTCGAGCCATCTCCGGACAGGGCCGTGAAGCTGGCCCAGTCCTGGGCGCTGTAGGTGGCCGGATCCTTCGCGGGATCCACTCCCTGGAAGTAGCCCATCTGGAGAACGGTGTTGGCAAGCGGGGTGCCGTTGCTGTCCGTGAGCGGGTTCAGAGGATCGTTACTGAAGAAGAGATCGCTCCAGAAGCCGTCGACCTGGGTGAAGTCGGCGAGAGCCGGGGTGAGCGGCAGGGTGGAAAAACTGTCTCTTATACACATCTCCGAGCCCACGAGACCGTACTAGA
>CAWWCX010000297.1:0-5354 GCA_963935445.1 uncultured Roseibacillus sp. | reverse complement strand
CCGAGAAGCAGCGCGTTCCAGATACCCTCGAGGTAGACGGGATTAGCGAAGACCTCGGTCACGTAGGCCAGCGTGAACCCGCCCTCCCCATCGACGAAGGCCTCCCCCAGCACCATCACCACCGGGAAAAGGAAAAATGCCCCGAAAAAGAGGGTCACGAGAGCGGTGAGGATGATGGCTTTGCGCGAACTCATCTCCCCTCCTCCGCCAAGCGCCTGGCCTCCCTGTAGTTCGCCCGGAAAAAACTACCGAGCTCATTCATGAGCTTGACCGAATCCACCTTGCTTTTCTTGAGGGTGGATTTGATCTGGCCACCCGCCTTCTCATAGGCAACGGCACTCACATCATAAAATCTCGCCTGGGCCTCCGTCGGAAAACCGGCCTCGATCAGGGCATCCCACGCTTCCTTCATCTCGTCGTGGGAATCAATGCACATGACCCGGATGATTGCCTTCAGGGGAGAAAAGAGGTGCCCGGTGAGCTCCCGGTCGTAGCTGAATTTCCTCGCCTGCTCAAAAGGCATGGCCGCCCCGTCAATCATGGCCGCGAGAGTCTCCCCTTTATAGAGATCCGGTCGGATGGGAAGGCGGCGGAGAGCCCGGTAACGGGGCCCCGGGGAGCTGCCAGGCGCGGCCGTCCACAGCATCTGCCCCTCCCTGGACAGGATGAACTCCACAAAGGCCTGGGCGAGATCTCCATGCGGCGCACCTGCGAGAACCGCCACCGGGTCCACGCTGATCGAACTTCCACCCGGAGGCATGATATACTGCAGCCGTGACGAGCCATCCTCCTTTTTCAAGGTTTCACTGGTGGTTCTCCCGTAAAAGTCGATGCACATGCCAGCCACCGCATTGCCCTGGGCCACATCGCGTGGAATCTTGGCCGAACTGTCCGTGAAATAGCGGGCGTTGGCACCGATCCGCTGAATCAGGTTCAGGCTCCTCTCCCATCCTCGGGCGATGACCACCGCCCTGTCTTCTTTTGTGTCGGCCCCCGCCAGTTCCTGCTGGATCTTCTGCTGCACAAGCATTTCGAAGGACTTGGTCACCGAAGAGCTCTTGGTCGTATCTGCGAGGGCGATACCACGCACGTAGCCCGGATCGCCGAGGTCATCCCAGCTCACCGGCGGGGAAAGTCCACGATCCTTCAGGAGATCCGTGTTGTAACAGATCCCAAAGCTGGAGAGTACGCACCCGATCCATTCATGATCCGGATCATAAAACGTCTCCCCACCCAGAGTAGCCGGGATTCCTCCTTCTCCAAACAATTCGGGGTGGGTTTCAAAAATCCTGAGCTTCTGGAAGCGATCCAGCTTGGCCTGTCTCGCAAAGTCAAAAGCCCCTCCTCCGAAGAACACGTCAATTCCACAACCAGACTCACCTCGCTCCCTCGCTGCCTCAAAACCATTCGAAATCACCCGCACACACTCCGAAGTTCCCCCGGGCACGAGATAGTTCACATAGACGCTCTGCCCGGTCTTCTGTTTCCACCACTCTGCAAAGGCCTCCCCGAATTCCCTCCGTAATGTCTCGGTGTGCGGGGTGATCACATCCAGCCGCAATTCCGCCTCGTCCGCCCCTTCCGAGCCACTGTCACGCAGGACCAGAGGCGCCGCCACAACCCCCGCCAGCGGAGCAAGGATCAGGGTGATCTTTTTCCAGGTCTTCATACCTCCTCGTGTGCGATGGGAGCTTCCCTTACTCCCGCAGGATCACCACGTCCTCCGGTTGCAGATCGAACGTCACCCCCGTTCCCTGTCCCAGGACGCGGTGAGGATTCATCTCGGACGCATCGACCTTCACACCATCCCGGGTCTTCACCCGGTACTGGATCACATCCCCCAGGTAGGTCGTCTCCTCGATCTCGCCCTGTCGCCCCTCTCCCGCTTCTGTAATCCGGATGGCCTCCGGCCGGACGGAAACAAAGACCTCGTCCCCCTCCCCGGGCATCCAGTCCTTAACGGTCACTCTCCCGCTGAACTCGCCGGCCTCGGTGTCCACCAGGAAAAGGTCCCCCTCGCCCTTCCCCTTCACGGTGGCACGCAGGAGATTGGTCTCCCCTATGAAGGAAGCAACATACGTGGAAGCCGGGTTACGGTAAACCTCCTCCGGGGCTCCGACCTGCTTCACGTGTCCATGATCCATCACTGCCAGCCGGTCAGCCATCGAGAGAGCCTCCGACTGGTCATGGGTCACGTAGACGCCGGTAAGCCCGTTTTCCTTCACGATACGCCGGATCTCTGAACGCATCTCCAGTCGTAACTGGGCATCGAGATTAGAAAGAGGCTCGTCCAGAAGAAGGCACTTGGGCTTGACCACCAGCGCACGCGCGAGGGAGACACGCTGCTGCTGTCCTCCTGACATCTGGTCAATCCCCCGCTCCTCAAAACCCGGCATCTGCACCATCCTGAGTGCCTCCTTGACCCGCTCATCGATCTCGTTCCTCGGAACCTTCCGCTCCTCCAGTCCGAAGGCGATGTTCTGTCCCACCGTCATGTGGGGCCAGAGGGCGTAACTCTGAAAAACCATCGCTGCCTCCCGCTTGTGGGTAGGCAGGGCGGTGACGTCCTCACCCTCGAAGAAAATCGTCCCCGAGGTGGGCTTTTCCAAACCCGCGATGCATCGCAGAAGCGTCGTCTTGCCGCAACCACTTCCTCCGAGCAGGAAGAACAGTTCACCCGGCTCAATCCCGATACTGACACCGTCGAGGGCGCGGACCTCGCCGAAATCCTTGACGATTGATTTTGCAAAAATTGCCTCCATCAGCAGACAGCCCAGTAGTTGTCTGATCCCTGCCGTCCTTGGCAAGACCAATCCCACGAGAAAGGCGGCGGTGCCTGAGCCCCGCCGCCTTCCTGAGAATTCAAGTGGCCGCCTTCAGTTGGCGCTCACTTCAAAGTTGTCCAGTGACAATCCGCTGAACGAATCGTCCGTCGAGTCGCTGGTAAATTGGATTTCAAACTGCACCCCGTCTATCAGGGCCTCCGCCGGCACCTCGACCTCGGCCGGATTCCAATCATTGTCGAGGACGGACATGTCGAACGGAATTCCGGCTCCCAGCAGGGACTCATCATCCGCCCGCACGAACCGGATGGTCGCCGCGTCACTGAACCCGTCGGCATCACGGAACTGGTCGAACTTGAGTACGGCTCCCCCCAGTCCACTCAGATTGAGAACAGGCGACCGCAGGGTGATATCGGAATCCGGTCCGTAGTCGCCCAGGTTGGTGCACCACGCGGTTGCTGAGGCATCGGCTCCGGTCGTTGGCCCGGTGGAGCCCCCCGGCGTGCCCAGCTCCCAGAGCGTGTTGCTGGTTGGGTCACTGACCGAAGTCGTCCAGCCAATGTTACCACCCTCGAGATCATCGCTGAAAATCGGGGGCACGGGACCGGCGAGCAGCATATAGAAACGCAGGTCTTCCGCAGGTTTCTGAATGCTGTGGCTGTTGAGGGGGGGCGTGGCAGGCAGGTTCTCGAGACCGGGGACCACTGTCCACGTAGCAGGATCCGGGTTGGCATCAGGATCGTCGGTACTGACCACCGTGTAGACCTCTGATCCAAAGCTGTTCCATTCGAAGTCGATGTTTTCTCCTCCGTCTCCACTGGAAACCACGAAGTTGTTGACGTCTCGATCAGGAACCACGCCATCAAAAAAGTAGGGGCGCTCCTCCTCGAATGCCGCAAGAATCTGATCGTTGCTGAGGACCACGCTGAACACCTGAACCCGTGCGATCGTACCGGTGAGAGCAATCGGAGTGTTGTTGACGCTGCCCGCGTCACTCTCCGAGCCGAGGCAGAAAAGGCACTCGTTGCCGTCGGTGTAGGTCGCATGGGTGTTGATCAACCCCGCAGGATGAACTTCAAAGTTACTCTGGAGTCCATCGATGAAAACCCGGGATTCGTTTCCATCATAGACATAAGCGAGGTTCGTCCAGCGTCCCGCCGTGTTGTTGATATCCGTCCCATTCATCGTGCCCCAGGCCACGTCGGGCTCGTTCGGACCAGCGCCTCCGCCCCAGTGACCGATCGCCCCGAAGGTGCCATGTGTTCCGTGGTGATACCCCGCGTTCGAGCCGACGGGCCCCCCGCGATGACCCCAAGAAACGATAGCCTCCTCATTGGTGAGTTCCGCATTCCACACCCAGACTCGCACCGTGCGCACGTGGTCACCGACCATGCCCACCGAGGGGGCTGACTCCGCCGCGACCATCTTGTCGTCCCCGCTGAAGAAGATACCCGGAATCTCCACCGCGGGATTGTCGTTGGCCGAGTGCTTAGTTACCTCGACATTCCCGATCAGGGTGGAGAAATCACCCGCTCGCCCGGGGTTGGGCAGGACAGTTACCACTGTTCCAATCTCCTCTTCAATCTCTGTTGCGTCGACATCGATGATGGCGCTCATCCCAAGATTGGGCTTGCTCGCAGCGTCGAGCGGGTCTGTTCCAGAACCGACCTCCACCCCATCAGCCCAGCCGTCGCTGTCGCTGTCTCCTTCGAACGGATTGGTTCCTTCCTGAATTTCCTCGGAGTCGTTTAATCCGTCGGCATCCACGTCATCAACAAGGGGATCTGTCCCGGAGTCACTGGGGCCGTTATTCACCCCCGTATCTGTCTCGACGTCATCGTTCAGCCCGTCTCCATCCGTATCCGCGAGGAGCGGATCGGTGGGCGCGGGTTGACCGTCTTTCGTCCGGTTCACCTCATCGCCATCGTTGACATTGTCATCATCGGTATCCTCATCACAGGGATTCGTTCCGTTGAGCAATTCATCTCCATTGGCAAGACCGTCCCCATCCGGATCGGCATCGGCGTCGGCTACATTCTTATCGAGACAGTCATACAAGTCCTCGATTGAATCAGGAATACCGTCCTCATCGGAGTCGGTGACATTTAGAACGCCTTCGTCAAAAAAGAGTCTGTCCGCATCGTAGGCGCTCGCCACCTCTCCGTCACTGAAGGCCCTCTTGAAGACATGGACGCGGGCGATGATCCCGCTGAACGCAATAGGCGTGCTGTTCTCATTGCCCGCATCGCTCTCTGAGCCGAGGTAAATGTGGGTCGCGGAGCCGTCATTGAACGTCTCGTGAGGATTCAGGTTGATCCCGCTTTCGGAATTACTGGGGGCCCCGTCGACATACACTCTCTGGGTCCCGGCCCCATCAAAGACATAGGCCAGATGAGCCCAGCGCCCGATGGTATTGTTGACATCGGCACCCTCGTTTCCAAATCCGATGTCGGGGGAGCCCCAGTGCCCCACCGCCCCGAAGCTCGGATGAGTTCCCTGGTGGAAGCCCATATTGCTCCCGTCCGGACCTGTCTCTTATACACATCTCCGAGCCCACGAGACCGTACTAGA
>CAWWCX010000296.1:0-5359 GCA_963935445.1 uncultured Roseibacillus sp. | reverse complement strand
GATCTAGTACGGTCTCGTGGGCTCGGAGATGTGTATAAGAGACAGGTCGTTTCGTGGATCGCCCGAACGCTGCCAGATTGTCGACAGGTCCGCAGCCCCCACGAAGAGGATGTCTATCCCGTGAATAATTGTGGAAAGGACTTCCCGCGCCCGCGCCGGACCCCAGAGCTTGGCACGATAGTTCACATCAAAGGAAACCCTCACCCCCGCCTTGCGCGCGAGCTGAACAGTATCGAGAACCGTGTTTCGGCAGTCTTCCGAAAGAGCCGGTGTAATTCCCGTCGCATGGAAAAAGGTGGTGTCTTCAAGAGCCTCCAGCGCAACTTCTTCAATATTCAACGACTCAATCTCCGCGCCAGTCCGGTCATAGGTCACCGTCGTGCAGTTGGTTCCCAGGCCCGCCTCCACCCACATCTGTTCATGACGCCCGCTCTCACTCCAGAGCACCGAGGAGACATCCACCCCGTGCGACCGGATCTCCGAGACCACCCGCTGGCCCAGCACACCTTGAGACACCTTGCTGTGCCACGCCACCTTCTTGCCCAGGCGAGCCAGCGCAATCGCGCAGTTGGACTCCGCACCCGCGATATCGAGGCGTAACCCGTCACTCGAGAGCAGAGGCACTCCGGCCTCCGTGGAAAGGCTCAACATGGTCGAGCCCAGGGTGGTGAGGTCCCAGGATTTCATGACATCGCGGGTGCAACCCTAACCAGGTTGTCAATCACTCGAGTCCGGCCCACGGCTCCCCCTGCTTCGTGAGCCGGGAAGCGCACTCGGGCCGCTGTTCTTGGCAGGCTCCCATGGGGAGGCTGACCAACCCCACGCATCGGCGCTTCCAACCGGTGGCAAAGATGATACGGGAGCCCGCACTTCTAGGAATGCGGTGGATCAACCCGCTCGCTGGTCGCCGGAGCCACCACCGGGGCCTTCTCCCCGCTCTTTTTCTCCACATCGGCGGCCAGAGGCATGGTCGCGATTCCGGCCGCGGCTGCTCCAGCCAGCAACTGCTTGCGTTTGTTGGAATGCCCGAAGCGCTCCCGCCGGATGACGAGGGAGTTCTTGTCGTGAATCCGATAAACCACATTGCGCACCTCGTCGTCCCGGAAAAACTCTCCGCCCACCTTGTGGATGCGATACCAGAGGTGGTAGTCGTCGGCCCCGAGACCTACCGCCCGCTCCTGGTAGTTCCCGGCCTTGCGGGCAATCTTCGTCCGCATTGTTACCGAGGAATGCGGGAGCATGTTGTCGTCGGAGTTTCCCGTGAACATGGTATCCAACGGCTTGTTCGGCCAGTGCAGCCGGGGCGTGATTTCTCCGCCTTCCAGCGTATTGAGGAGACAGCCGTATACATCAACCCCTTTCTGGTCGAGGGTGTTCACTGCACGCTCCATATACGTCGGCAAGAGCTGGTCATCGTAGTCGAGCGGCTTGTAGAACTCGGTCTCGCACTGTTCGAGAGCCTGGCGGTGCAGCCAGCTGCAATGTTCGATATCGGCCTCGAGCCCGGTGCAGATCAGGGGCAGGTCGTAACGCTCGGCCAGTCTCTCGCCGAGAGACCACGGACCATCAACGAGGAGCACGGTCTTGAACCTTCGATAGGTCTGTGCCGCGATACTGTTGATCGCATCGTCAAGATAGGCCGGGTCCACTCCATCGTGGATTCGCACCCCGAAGGTCACCCGCGCGTCCTCGTGCTGCAATTCGGTATGGGTGAGCTTGGCCAGGGCGGGCCGGTAAGCCCTCGCATAGTTGGAACCCAGAGAAAGCGCATCCACCGAGGAGAGACACTTGACCGGGTCCAGCTTGGCCGCTTTCAGGATTGCACGATGCGCAGTCTTGGCCAGCTTCCTGGGATTGTCATTCCAGTCGATGAGGAACCCATTCTGACCATTCCTGATGAAGTCCGCGATTCCGCAGGTCCTGGTCACCACCACTGGAATCCCGCAGCTCAACGCTTCGGCCGCGGTAAGAAGAAAACCCTCCTTCCGGCTGTTGCCCAGGAGAACGTGACAGCCCTCCAGGCGATGCCGATAACTCAGGGCATTAAAATCGAGCGGCCGAAGGTCGAGGCGGTCCGCCACCCCGAGCTTGGCTGCGAGCTTGGTGACCGCCTCCATGGCCTCGCCCTGGACCCGGAGCGTGTAATCCAGACCAGCGGTCTCCGCTCCCGTCCAAGCCCGGATCACGAGGCGAGGATTCTCAGCGAGGAGATACGGAAGAGTCATCAGCCCCTTGTCCTCAAGCGGACGGCCCATCCACCCCACCACGATCCGCCCATGGGGGTCGTAGGTCCCCTTCGCCATGCAGAACTCGGTGACTGGCGGAGGGAGAACCCCACCATCGATATGATCATTCTCACGTATCCAATCCGCGTAGCGGTCCATCACTTTCTGGGAGACCCCCGCCACGGTCATTCCCCGGCGACCCTCGTAAGCCTTGCTGAAATACCGCCAGCCGGCCTCGTCCCAGGAATGGAGAACCAGGGAAGTAGGCCGCTCTGGCAACCCCTCTAGCTTTCCGTAACTGAGAAACCACGCACTCGGGTCATTGGGAGCCACCCGGGTGATCTCTCCGCAACTGAACCCATTCTCGACTGCCCGGTCGAGCAGCGGGGTATCATCCGATTGGCAGTAGAGCGTGGTACGATCACGCACCCACTGCGGCAGGGTCTCGATGTAGCGCAGGACAGCGGTCTGGGCTCCACCGAGAGCCATGTTGTGGCTCACGAAGCAGGGAGCGATCTGAGGAAGAAAAGTGTGCGACATAATTCGGCTCAGTGGACTGTAAGGGTGGGCGGAGTTTACTGTAGTGCAGGGCCTCTGGCAACAACCGCGCGGCGGCCTCATACACTCCTACGGCGGAAATTCAGTCCAAAATATTCAATTCATCCAAAAATGCCCCGATTTTTCCGATGGATTTTTGGGGGGACCCCACTGCCTTGAAAAGGAAGAACCATCACTACCCCAACGACTTGGATAGATCCGCTGGAAACGTAAGTAAGTTCGGGGGACGACAACGGAGCCCGGGCAGGGTAGAATCCCGTCAGCTCCCCTCCCGAAGATGAACTCCTATCCCTCCCTCCGCCTCCTGTGCCTCGCCCTCGCGATGGCCGGAAATTCCCTCGGAGAAAAGGAAGCGCACTGGTCCCTGCAGGAAATCACCACCCCGGCCGCCCCGATTCTCAGTGATGCCTCGTGGGCCCGCAACGAAGTCGACCACTTCGTTCTCAGTGCCCTTGCGGCAAGGGGATTGAGCCCTAACCCCGAGGCCGACCCTCTCACCCTTGCCCGCCGCCTCACCCTCGACCTGACCGGGCTGCCACCCACTCTCGCTGAACTGGATGCCTTCGAGTCCGCAGTCGGCTCCACCGGGGTGAACCAGGCCTATCAGCAACTGGTTGATCGGCTTCTCGCCTCCCCGCACTACGGCGAGCGCTGGGGCCGCCACTGGCTTGATGTGGCCCGCTACGTACAAGGCAAGACCAAGGTCGCTGCGGTCGACCGCATCGACATGGCAGAACCCTACCGAGACTATGTCATCCGCGCGTTCAATGCCGACAAGCCCTACGACCAGTTTGTCCTCGAGCAACTTGCCGGAGACCTGGTCCTCGAG
Organism: uncultured Roseibacillus sp.; assembly: GCA_963935445.1. Lineage (GTDB taxonomy): Bacteria > Verrucomicrobiota > Verrucomicrobiia > Verrucomicrobiales > Akkermansiaceae > Roseibacillus_B. Next base: position 1,747 of record CAWWCX010000296.1, on the reverse strand, counting down.
GACCTCGACGGCATTCCTGCATCCATGCGTGAGCAGGCCTACCTCGACCGGCTCGCTGCCACCGGCTTTCTTTCCATCGGCCCGTGGTTCGCCGATTGCGCGGATCCCAATTCCCTGCGGATGGACATTATCGACGAGCAGATGGCCACGACCACGCAGGCCTTCCTCGGGCTGAACTTCGGCTGTGCCAGGTGTCACGACCACTTCTTTGATCCGATTCCCACCCGGGACTACTACGCGCTGGCCGGGATCTTCGGAAGCACCAGAATTCTCAAGGAAAACAGCAGTAACTGGCGGGACGGACGCTATCGCCTGACCCGGGAGCAGGCGACTGCGGAGAAGGTTGCCGCTCAAAAGCGCAATCGCCGGAAGATTGCCAGCCTGCGCGCTGATCGCTGGAAGGCTCTGACCTCGCATCGCGCTGCCCTTGTGGCCCGGGTCGAGCCCCGGCTCGCCGACTATCAGAGGGCGGCGGCCTCCCTTCCCCCGATGCCGGCAGTACAAATCGAGGCCGAGGACTACAACGGGCAGAACAACGTTCGCCGCATCCAGTTCGACGGAGGGGCAGCGGTGGAGACGCAGCGAGAAAGGCTTCAGTGGGTGGGATGGCGCACGAAGCTCCCCGAGGCAGGAACCTACACCCTCCTTCTCCGCTGTGCCGCCCCGGAATCCTATCAAGTCGAACTGAAACTCGACGGCAAGTCGGTCGCCCGGGACATCCCGCTCCCCCCGACTGGTGGCTGGCAATCCTCCCATATGCGCTGGGTCAGCCTCGGCCACTACCTCTTCCGCAAGGGGACCAACGATGTCCGCCTCTGGGCCCGGGACCACTCCTACCTTCCACGGATCGACAAGGTCCGCTTCGTGCGCACTCCGCCCCAGCGCGGAGCATGGCTGAACGAAGCGTGCAAGACCTTCCAAATAAACAAGAACACCCTGTCTCAGCTGCAATTTGTGCCCGATGCATGGCCGCCCACCGTTGCCGATAGCGAGCGCTTCGAGCAACCCGCGGAACTCGCCGCAATTGATGGCAAAGTCATCAAGCTGAGAGAAACTTATCCCCCTCTCCCCCGCATGCTCGCCGTGGAGGACCACCGGAAGATGACCGACGAGCCCATTCACCGGAGCGGGGACGTCTACAATGTCGAGAAGGAGCCTGTCCCCCGGGGGCTTCCCACCCTTGCGCGGCACCTGTTTACCGCCCCCCCGGTTCCCGCGAACGCAAGTGGACGCCTTCAGCTTGCACGGTGGATTATCGACCAGAGGAACCCACTCACTGCCAGAGTGATTGCGAACCGCATCTGGCAGGGACACTTCGGCAACGGAATCGTGGCCACCCCGGGAGATTTTGGAATCCAGGGGGCACCTCCCACCAATCAGGCTCTGCTCGATCACCTTGCAACCCATCTCATGGAGAACAAGTGGTCTCTCAAGGCCCTCCACCGCCACCTGGTCACTTCGGCCACCTACCGGCAGAGCAGCACGCGCTCTCCGGAGAAGGACCGAGTCGACCCCGAAAACAAACTCCTCTGGCGCTATCCCAGACGCCGTCTCGAAGCCGAGGCGCTCTATGACTCGATGCTCACCCTCGCCGGCAAGGTCCCGCGCCAGCCATCCGGCCAACCGCTCGACAACAGCAAGTCAAAAGACCGCGCGATGTATATCCTGACCTCCGGGCGCTCTCCCCGCGGGATGGGTATCGAAATCCGCAAGATGCTCCACCTCTTCGGGTATGACCCCTCCGGAG
>CAWWCX010000295.1:0-5366 GCA_963935445.1 uncultured Roseibacillus sp. | reverse complement strand
GTGGTGGGTATCGCCACGAAGGGGAGAAGTGGTTTACGTGCCAGCGCGTAGCCCTTGTAGTCGCTCATGGCCCCCCCGTTGGTCAGGAGAAAATTGCACCCCTTCGCAGTGTCCATGCTGCTTCCTCCGCCCAAGCCGACAAAACAGTCAACCTGCACCTCCCGAGCGAACTCACAGGCGGCTGTGATGTCACTCTCTCCGGGGTTCTCACTCGTGCCATCGTAAACCGTGAAAGCAATCTCCGCCTCAGCCAGGATCTCCGAGGCCCGGGCGACGTGGCCTGCCGCAACGATCCCCGGGTCCGTGACAATAAGGACATGTCCGCCGCCACTCCTGCGAACGCAATCCGCAAGCTCCCGGAGACTCCCTGGCCCACCCACCAGCCGCGGGCTGGGTCTCGTTGCGAATGTTTCCATTCCGATCAACTCACCGCGGCAAGGTTGCCTTGGATCGCCCGCCGGCGGTACAGGAACTCAAACAGGTTGCCCTCGTGAGGCTGCTCCCATTGCACCCGGTTGGTCGGGAATGGTCCGATATTCAAGCGTTCGATATCCGGCGAGTTCATCAGCTCGCGAATCCAGCCCGGGTCCTCGGTCCATGCCGAAACCACCAGGGTCTCTCCGATTTCGCCAAGCATGCGCTCCTGCGGCATTTCCGAGACACTCGCAAATGGGAACATGAATTCCGTGTTGGCCAGGGGGTGCGCCGAGTCCGCACAGGAAATCAGGGTCGGCCGCAGGTAAGTCTGCCCGTGCATCTCGATGAGCCTCGGTCCATTGCGGTAACGCGCGGTGACATCTTCCGCGCCTTCCACCTTGAGGTGCTCGTCGATGAGGTCATTGATGGACCCCGCCCAGTCCGTATTCGAGAACCCACAGAGCAGGGCCTCCTCATGGTCGCGCGGCAGGGGCTCAATGGCGGCCAGCTCCCTGGCCAGCGCATCAGCGAGGTCCTCCCGGCCCGAGGGCACCAGAATGGCTGACGTATTGATACAACTGCGCCCCCCATTGGCTGAGATGGACTCCACCAGGGTCGTGGTGTGGTCGGCCCACTTGTCGACATAGTCCGAACCCATGAGCACCTTGCTGCGCCCCGTCCCATGCACCTGAATGCTTGGGAAGCCGGAATACTTGCGCACTGTTGCATCGCTCCCGAAGGCAATCCCGCGACCGCATGTCATCAGGATCGTGTCCCCGCCCTCATGAGTGGTGGGGTAGAATCCGAAGGCCTCCCGGGGAAACCCGGCCGCAATGAGCGCCTGCACGATGCGCAGCGGCGTGAAGGGGTCTTCCCGGCCCGGTTTCAGGAGAACCGGGATCTTGAGCACCGGGGCCGGCAGCCAGAGCGAATTGACCGCCGGCGCGTTACTGGGCAGGGAAACCCCCAGCGCCTCGGTGACGGGAAAGAAGTTCACTTCGAGGTCATCGACCGCGGAGAGACCCCGGTCGAACAGTTCGAGGGGCAATCCCCGGGTCAGTCCCCCGATCACAGTCCGGATCTGGGACATCGCCGCGTGGATCTTGCCCATGTTCATCCGGACGAGAGTGTGGGGAAGCTTTGTCAGGGCGGAGAGCGACTCGATGTACTCCTGCGGGCCCTGGGTTTCCTCGCCCAGAGGCAAATCCTCATGCAGGAACAGCTCCGCCGCCTGCTCGCAGTAATCCGCCAGCGTTTCAGACGGAACAGCGTGCAGGGCCTCCCGCGACTTTTCGATCCCAAGCAGGTCGCGCCGGATCAGGCCCGGATTGGCGGTGTGGGTGAACACCGTGGAGCCCTCGATAGCCTCCAGTTCCACCGTGTCGAGGCTGCGGTACTCTTCCCCGAGCCTCAGGATCGGAATGTGAATCTCCTTACTCATATCAGATTGTAGAACGTCTCGGCTTTCCGGATCTTCCTAGTAGACCCCCTCGATGACCTGCTTCGTGCCGCTCTGAAAAGGCCGCACGTCACCTACCCCGTCCCACGGGAACTCATCGCAGGGCTCGCGGCGAATGGCTTCGTCCCGCTCCAGGAAGCGTGGCACGAAAAACTCCTTTGTCATGGTGGTCAGCTCTACCCGCCCGTATTCACCATAGGGCACATCCGCGGCGGCATCTTCCGGGTCGACGACCCGCAGGACGGCACGCGGCTGGGGAGCGTAATACGTCAGGCTGTATTCGCCCGGGGCCCGTTTCCGGCTGATCGCCAGCCCCATGAGGGTATTCCCGTAGGTGGGCGCGTAGTTGATCTTCCCCTCCAGCACCTCCTCCTCGATAAAGCGGACATACTGCGGTGTCATGGTGGTTCCACCCGCGAAGACACCCCTGATCCCGGCATCCGCGAGCGACATCCGCTCCGCGAGGCTCTCCAGCAGCTTCGGCGTGGTGAAGAGACACTTGATATCCCGGTGACGAATGATCGTGACCGCCTGATCTGCCACGTGCTCCTGGTACTTCCTCGCCATGCCATACTCTCCGTCCGCGATGAGGCGCTTCACCCAGCGGGGATCCAGGTCAATGAAGTAACAGGCTCCGCCACGCCGGTTCGCGAGATGCTCAATCGAGAGGCGCAAGCGGCGCGGGCCGGTCGGCCCCACCATCAACCAGTTCCCACCCTGTGGAAAGAAATCGGCCGGGTAGTGGTCGCTGAACTCGGAGTAATCCGTCTTGTAGTCCTCCCACCCGATTCGCTGCTTGGGCATTCCAGTGGTTCCGCCGGTCTCGAAGACGTTGTAGGGCTGGCCCTCAAACGCCTTCGGAATGAAACGGGCCGGGTCCTCCTTGCGTAACACCTCGTCGTCGAAGTTTGGAAACTTCTGAATGTCGGCAAAACAGGTCACCTCCGAGATCGGGTCGAAGCCGAGCCCCTTGGCCCGGTCAAGCCAGTAGGGACATCCGGTTTCAGGTGAAAAGTGCCATTTCATGCTCTCGCGAACGCGTTCATCGAGCGCCTCGCGAGCTTCTTCCACAGTCAAGTCACAGCTCATGGTATGTGCACCCCTGCAGGGCGGGGGACCATCCCTACCCCTTTCTGCAAATCCCGCAAGTCCCGCGATCGCTCCACGGGCTCTATTGGTTCGGATCGGCGGATTATCGCGGTCTCGGGCAGATCCATGCCATTTACCTGATGTGCAGGGATCCGGTCATCGTAAAGGGACCATCCCCTTCCATCGTGAGGGGGCCCTGGGGCGAGGGTCCTTCCACGAGCATGGTCATCTTTCCGCTCATATCGAAGGCAATATCCTCGTAATGGACCAGCGAACGCACGATTTCAAAATCACCCTCCAGCTTGATCTTGACGTCCGGGTCTTCTCCTTCCCCCTTCATGAGAGCCGTGCAGTCGAGCTTGCCCTTGAGTCGGGCACAGCGCACGTCCCCAAGCACTTTCTCCCCCACCAGGGTCAGGACCACTTCGCCCTTTACTGCATCCGCCATTCCAAGGAATGCCGGAACATCGGCCGCATCGACCCTCCAGGATTCCCCGATCGCACGCGGCTTGGCTCCATACATCACCCGGTCATCGTCGGTGTTCCATCGCTCCTCGAGCTCCGCCAGCTCCTCTTCCTGCTGCTCGTTCGATTTTCCCTTCTCCAGCCGGGCGGCCCATTCCCCATTGCTCCTTTCCAGAATCACCGGCAGACCGGTCAAGGCCTCGCCCTCCTCATCGACATTCTTGTTCCCCGCAATCGTAAACACCTTGCGCGAATCCGCCCTCTTGAGGAGATAGCGCACGCGGTCGGGCGTAATCTGCTTACCGTGCACCTCCCTGCTCCCCCAGTCCGACATCGAGCCCGCCAACCGGAGGTCCCCCACGGAGAGCTCCAGATTCTTCGAGCTCATCTTCATTTCCGACTTCTCGATCACTTTTGTCCCCGCCGGCAACTGGGAGCCCTTCCGGTAAAGAAGGAGTTTCTTCCTGTCCGCATCCGCAAGAGCCGGGAGCAGGACGACAAGGAATGCCAGCAGAGTGCGTCTCATGCCCTACGATGGTCCGTCACCACTTCCAGCGTCAATCCGCGAAGCGAGGACCTTCCCTGCCACCGGGACATCTGCTATTTCGCTGCCGACCTAGGGAAAGAATTTCTCGACGGTCTCGGCACTCGGCGGCTTGGTCGCCATCGAAACCACGATCATGGCGAGAGCACCCGCCGCCCAGCAGATGGCCACGGGCATCACCCCGCCGAAGACGGTGTATTCACCTCCAAACCCGGACATCGCGAAGAATACGAACCAGGTCACCGCTACCACGATCACGCTCGCAAAGGCTCCCGCCGCAGTCGACCGTCTCCAGTAGAGGGCCGCGAGGACAAGGGGGGTGAGGGCTGCAAAGCCCGAGAAGCACCAGACCGCCAGGTCGAAGACGTTCTGATCGATAAGGATCATGGCCAGAGTGTAGGTCAGGACGACGATTCCGACCACGAACCCGCGCGCCATGAGCAGAATCTGCTTATCGCTGAAATCCTTCTTCGAGTTGTGCAGCACAACATCGTTGGTGAAGATCGTGCCCAGGCAGAGGAACTGGGAATCGAGCGAAGACATGATGGCTGCCAGCACGCCGGCGGTCACCAAGCCTACGATCACGGGATCCTGCACCAGCCGCCCCACCATCTGGGCCAATACGGCCGCGGGGGGGGCATCCGCAGGCAGCTTCCCGGTGGCCCAGAGGCCGATCAGCACACAGGGCACCCACACGATCATGATGCAGATGGGATGGGCCACGACGGTGAGCTTGAAGGCCTTGGCACTCTTCGCGGTCAGCCAGTGCTGGAACAGGTGCGGAAACATCCCTACGCTCAGCGGGATGAACATGTAGGTCAGGAACATGATGGGAGGGACCCCGACTTCCCGATGAATGGTCTTGCCGGCCTTGTTGGTGAACTCCAACTCGGAGGGTGTGCGAACCAGGTGGGCATCGTTGGCCTGCTCAATGGCAGCCCCGAGCCCTCCCAGTTTGCTCGAGATCAGGATGAAAGCGAGGATTCCCATCACCATGAAGACGAGGGTCTGGAACGTGTTGGCCCAGGCCGCAGCCCGCGAACCACCGGCAAAGATATAGCAGAGAACCACCACACAGATAACCAGCCCGGTCAGCCAGGGCGGGACCGCCCCGCCGGTCGACTCGAACACTTCCGGGAACATCCCGGGATTGGGCCCCTTCGGCCCGGTCACGCCCGCGATGGTCTTGGCCGCTCCAATCACCCCGATGAGAAGGTAGGGGATGACCAGGAGGACCAGGATCGGGAAAAGAAGGTATCCAAGCCCGTTGGACTCATAGCGCCCCCGGAAGAACTGAATCTGCGTCACATAGCCGTGCCGTTTCCCGATCGACCACAGCTTGATTCCAATCAGGAAAAAGCAGGCCGCATGGATCAGCCCGGAGGACGACGC
>CAWWCX010000294.1:0-5372 GCA_963935445.1 uncultured Roseibacillus sp. | reverse complement strand
TTGACTCCCCCTGCCCTTCCTCCCAGAAAAAACCCCCAGCACGATCACCATGAAACCCACGCCATTCCCCTCTCTCCCATCCGTTGCCTCCCTCCTCGCCATCACCGCGGCCGCATCCGTTACCTTCACCTCTCCGGCCCGAGCTGGCATCGCGGTCGAGGAGGGCCAGAAGATTGCCTTCATGGGCGACTCCATCACCCAGGCCGGGGCACGTCCCAACGGCTACGTCCGCCTCGTCATACGGGGACTGGCCTCTGCCGGGGTAAAGACCACCGCCGTCCCGGCTGGGATCAGTGGCCACAAGTCCAACCAGATGCTGGCCCGGCTCGAGCGGGACGTGCTCAGTAAGAGCCCTGACTGGATGACACTCAGCTGCGGCGTCAATGACGTCTGGCACGGGAAACGTGGAGTGCCTCTCGATCAATACAAGGTGAACATTACCAAGATCGTCGATAACTGCCAGGCGGCCGGCGTGAAAGTCATGCTCCTCACCTCCACCATGATCGGAGAAGACAAGGGTAATGCCAACAACGGTAAACTCGCCGCCTACAATGAGTTCCTCAGGCAGTTGGCGAAGGAGAAGAAATGCCTGCTCGCAGACCTCAACGCCGACATGCAGACCTCCATCGACGACGCCGAGGACAAGAAGGGTGGCAAACTCCTCACCAGTGACGGTGTCCACATGAACCCGGCAGGCAACCGGATGATGGCTGTGGGCGTCTTGAAGGCCTTCGGCTTGAGTAGCGAGCAGGTCGAGAAGGCTCGGACCGACTGGAGCAAATGAGCCCTGCCCCGCAGTAACTCAGCGGCACATAGACCGGCTCGCATCCCCGGCCGGTCCGGGGGACTGGCAAGGCCCCTCGAACGTGGGGCGCTCCCCCCGAGCCTCCGCTCTCCGGGGCTTCCCGGGCCCTCGGAAAATCCACTCCACCCCTGCGGGAAGGTCTTCCGGGATGGAGGCGAGCTCCTCCTCCCATCCGGCATCGCTTTTTTGGCGTGACACCCCCGCTGCGCCCGGGTCTATACTGTTCATATGATCACTAGGCTTTACAGTGCCGCCCTGCAGGGCGTCGAGGCCGTCGAGGTGGAGGTCGAAGTCAATGCCCGCAAGTGTGAGAACCCTCGGACCGTCATTGTAGGGCTGCCCGATGCCGCGGTCCGCGAGTCGGGTGAGCGCGTTCATTCAGCGGTGGGGGCCTGCTCCCTCAAGAAGGAGGTGGGCGTGCACACCATCAACCTCGCACCCGCCGACCTGCGTAAGGAAGGCCCCTCCTTCGACCTGCCCATCGCGCTCGCGATGGCCTCCTGCGGCGAGCAGGTCCCCCTCCCAAATCTCGAGGAGCACTGTATCGTGGGCGAACTGGCCCTCGATGGCAAGGTGCGCCCGGTCAAGGGAGCCCTCAGTATCGCCCTGGAGGCAAAACGCCGTGGCCGCACCCGCCTCCTTCTCCCCGCCGGGAACGCCGCCGAGGCGGCCGTCATCGACGGCATCGAAATCTTCCCCATCGAAAGCCTCCACCAGGCCTGGCAGTTCCTCGCAGGCAAACAGGCCCTCGCCTCCTTCAAGCGCGAGTCTCAGGGCTTCTTCAACACACGGGATGACCACGAGCTCGATCTTGGAGACGTGCGGGGACAGCGACACGTTAAGCGCGCCCTCGAGGTAGCAGCTGCCGGAGGACACAATCTCCTCATGGTCGGCCCACCGGGCACGGGCAAGTCGATGCTGGCCAAGCGGCTTCCCACCATCATGCCCGGAATGAGTGAGAAGGAGGCGATCGAAGCGACCAAGATTCACAGCATCGCCGGTTATCTCGATCCCCGGCAGGGACTCCTCACTACCCGCCCCTTCCGCTCACCGCACCACACCATCTCCAATGCAGGACTGCTGGGTGGCGGCAGCAATCCCGGGCCCGGTGAAGTCTCCCTCGCTCACCGTGGCGTCCTCTTCCTGGACGAGCTTCCCGAATTCAACCGCTCCACCCTTGAAGTCATGCGCCAGCCCCTTGAAGACGGCAAGGTAACCATCGCCCGTGCAGCCGGATCGCTTACCTTCCCATCCGATTTCATGCTGGTGGCAGCCATGAACCCCTGCCCCTGTGGTTACTTCGGAGACCCCAAAAGGGACTGCCGTTGCTCGCCCCGTCAGATCGAGCGCTACCGCCAACGGATCTCCGGACCTCTTCTTGATCGTATCGATCTCCACGTCGAAGTGCCCCTCGTGGACTACAGGGAATTGTCCTCAGCCACGCCCGGGGAACATTCCGGGACCGTCCGCAAGCGCGTCCTCGCCACCCGGAAAAGGCAGTCTGAACGCTTTCATGAGGATGAGACCCAGCGTAGCAATTCCTCCCTGTCTGCCCGGGAGGTCCGTGCCCACTGTCGCCTCGACCGGGAGTCCTCCCACCTTCTCGAACAGGCCATGGCCCAACTCAACTTCTCCGCCCGTGCCCACGACCGCATTCTCAAGGTCGCCAGAACCCTCGCCGACCTTGACGAACGGGAACACATCGGTTCCTCCCAGATCCTGGAGGCGATCCAGTATCGCTCGCTGGACCGGAACGTGATGCTCTGACAGGGAAACTCCTCGCGAACTTGCCGGGGCAGTTCTAGACCGCATCCCCTCCCTGCCGCTCCCCCGCCTTGATCGCCTCAAGCTCCTGCCAGCGGTCGTAGAGACGGCTGACTTCCTGCCTCGCCGGTTCAACCTCATCTGCGAGACGCGTCGCCTCCTCGTAGTGCTCCACGAAGAAATCGGAATCGTTAAGCTTCTGCTCCATCTCCGCCACCTTCTCTTCAGCTGCCAGAATGCCTTCCTCAATGCCCTCCAGCTCCCTCGTCTCGTTGTAGGTAAGCTTGCGGACACGGACACTACGTTCCTTTCTGGGGACAGGCTCGGTCTTCCGATAACTCTGTTCAAGCCGACGGTAGTGCGCCTCGCGCTGGAGCTTCTTCTCAAGATAGTAGGAGTAGTTCCCGGCCTGCACGAACACCTCCCCCTCCTCAAAGGCAATAATCTGGTCGCAGATACGGTCGAGAAAGTAGCGGTCGTGGCTGACCACCAGAACGGTCCCCCCGAAGTCGGCGAGAGCTTCCTCCAGCATGCGCAGGCTCGGAAGATCGAGGTCATTGGTCGGTTCATCCAGAACGAGAATATTCCCTCCCGTCTTCAGGACCTTGGCAAGAAGCAGGCGGGCACGCTCGCCCCCGGAGAGCACATCGACGCGTTCCTTGATGCGCTGGTCACTGAAAAGATACCTTCGCAGGTAGGCCCGGGCCCCCAGCGTCTCTTCCCCGAACTCAATCGTCTCGCGGCCCTCCGAGACCTCGTCGAGAACCGAGCCTTCCCCATCCAGGACGAGGCGCGACTGATCGATATAGTTGAACACACAGCGCTTCCCGATCACTACCCGGCCCTCTTCCGGCCGGCGGCGTCCAAGACAGGTCTGGAGCAGGGTCGTCTTGCCGACCCCGTTCCGGCCCACGATCCCCGTACATTGTCCCGGCTTCAGCGAGAGATTCAGATTTCGGAAGAGCCAGCGGCGCTGCTCTCCTTCCCCAACCGCTGCCCCGACCTTCTCCATGTCGATCGCGACATTACCGAGGGGGGGAGGTGGAGGAAGAAGAAGGTCCATCTCCCGTTCCTCGGGAGGCGCCTCCAAGCCTGCCACCGCATAAAACTGATCGAGACGGTGTCGCGACTTGGTGGTCCGTGCCTTGACCCCCGCGCGCACCCATTCCAGTTCCTCACGCAGGAAACGCTGCCGCCGTCGCTCGGATTGCTCGGCGATCTGCTGCCTCGCAGCCTTCGACTCCAGATAGGCGGTGTAGTTCCCAGCGTGCGAATAACATTTTCCCTGATCCAGCTCGACCACCCGGGTGGCGATCACATCGAGAAAATAGCGATCGTGCGTCACGAAAATGAGCGCCCCTGCAAACGATTGCAGAAACTGCTCCAGCCAACGGATCGATTCAGCATCCAGATGGTTCGTGGGCTCATCGAGCAGGAGGAGGTCCGGCTGCGAGGCGAGAGCACGGCAAAGGGCCACCCGCCGCTTTTCCCCTCCGGAAAGTGGCCCGACGGGATCATCCAGTGACGGAGCGTGAAGGGCCGTCGCCAGAGACTTGATACGCGTCTCAAGATGCCAGCCGTCAGCGTGCTCGATGAAGAGCTGCAAGGCAGACAGTTCCGTCTCACTTCCCTCCCCCGACTCGTACTTGCTGATGGCCTTTACGACATCTCCTGCCCCCGCCTCGATGTTTTCACGGACGGTGCGCTCCTCCGCGAGCTCGAATTCCTGTGGGAGGATTCCCACCCGCGTCCCACTCCGAAGGGAAACCACTCCCTCATCGGGAGACTCCTCGCCTGCCAGAATCTTGAGCAGGCTGGTCTTTCCACATCCATTCCTCCCCACAAGGCCTACTTTCTCTCCCGCCTCGATCGCAATGGTGGCCCCCTCCAGCAGCTTCTGATAGCCGTAGGAGAGTTCGAGAGCGTGGGCAGAGAGGACGGTGGCCATGCGCGAAGGCGCATCGGAAATGAATCCACCGCATCTGTCCAGCGCCGTGGCGCCCAACCGGGCCCGATTGTGCGGGTTGGACAGCCTCCCCGGAAACGCTACCCTCCCCCAGATGCTTCTGCCTTCGTCTCTCACTGTCGTGACAGTCACCTTCGCCCTCGCCGGCGCCCTGCTGGCCGCGGAACCCGAGTGGCCACGATTTCGCGGGGCAAATGGTGCCGGTGTCGTTCCCGGAGCCAACCTTCCCGCCGAGTGGAAGAAGGAAAACTTCCTCTGGAAAATCAAACTGCCCGGTATCGGGCACGGTTCCATTGCCGTTGCAGGAGAGCGACTCTTTCTGCTCTGCGCGCATCCAGAGACCCATGAACGCAGGGTCGTGGCCGTGCGCGCCACAGACGGACAGATCCTCTGGCAGAAAGCCTTTCGCCCCGGAAAGTTCAAGGGACACCGTTTTAACTCCCCCGCTTCGACAACCCCGGCAGTCGACACAGAAAGAGTCTATGTCACCTGGGGCACTCAGGCAGAGCTCACCGTCACCGCGCTGACTCACGACGGGAACCAGGTCTGGCAGGCCGACCTCGGCCCAATCAAGGGAGGACACGGGTTCGGGGCCTCCCCCATGGTCCACGAAGACCTCGTGGTCATCAACAACGACCAGAACGGCGCCAGCAGCCTCATTGCCCTGGACAAGGCAACTGGCCGGAAGCGCTGGGAAATCCCACGCAAAAGTCTTCGCCTCAGCTATTCCGTGCCTGTCGTTACCACCGGCGGCTCCCTCGTCTTCACGAACTGGCAGCATGGATTCACCGCCTGTCTCTTATACACATCTGACGCTGCCGACGATATGCAGTGTGT
>CAWWCX010000293.1:0-5376 GCA_963935445.1 uncultured Roseibacillus sp. | reverse complement strand
AGCTTTACACGGAGTATGGCATCCGGATCCTGGGCCGCAGTGATGCGCACCTGACCTGCGTGGTCCAGTTAACCGGGCCGGCACACTATCTCCCGACCGCCGAGGCTATTGCGCATGGAGGCTATGGAGCGAGACCTGAGAGTTGTGCGGTGGGCGCGGAGGGCGGAGCGGCCCTCGTCGATGCAACCGTGAATCACATAGACGAGCTGTTCAACAACCTGGTGGTGACTCTTCCCGGGGAGGGCCGGCTGGTAAACGGGAAGCCCGCGGGTTCCCGCTGGGTGGATCTGCTCCATGCGGAGGTGGGCTGGGAGCTTGAAGAGGACTTCTGGACACGCCGCCCGGGGACCCTGCATGGGGAGTCGAAGGGTGGTGATTACCACTTCGCGTGGACGAAGGACCGCTTTGCGGACTTTGAGCTTCATGCCGTGGTGCGGATGCGGGGAGACGGGGCGAATTCAGGAGTGGGCATCCGCCTGAATCCGGAGTCGGCCAACAAGGCGAGTGGCTACCAGGCCGACATGGGACCGGGCTACTGGGGTTGCCTGTGGGAAGAGGGAGGGGCGGGAATGGTCCAGGAATTCCGCCGCAAGGATGCTGACCGGCTGGTGAAGCACGACGACTGGAACCACTATTACATCGTTGCCCGGGGTGAGCGCCTGCAGGCCTGGCTCAATGGAGTGAAAACCATCGACGTTGTGCACAAGGGCGGCCCGCGGGAGGGGTCGATCGGCTTTGAGCTTTGTCATGGGCAGAAACACACCATCCTGGATGTAAAGACGCTCATGCTCCGGGAGATGAAGTAAAACCCTCGTCGGGCCTTTCGTCTTGTTCGCTCCCGCAGCGGGCGATAGGCAGGAGTTGATGGCGGAGCGGGAACTGAATTGGAATTCGAGGCAGGTCACGCATGGCTGGCAGTGGGCCATGCGTTCCTTTTTCTGGGGCCTTGGCTTCGAGGAAGAGGATTTCGACAAACCTCAAATCGGGATTGGTGTTCCCCTGCTCGAGGGAAATATCTGCAATGTGCATGCCTACGAGCTCGCATCCCTGATCAGGGAAGGCTGCCAGGAGGCGGGCCTCCTCGGGTTCCCTTTCGGGACTCCGGCAATCAGTGACAACCTCACGCAGGCACTGGAAGGAGGAAACGCTTCGCTTCCGTCCCGCAATCTCATTGCGAACTGTGCGGAGATGGTCACCTCCGGCCATTCCTATGATGCGATGGTGGGCCTGCATCACTGTGACAAGAACGGTCCGGGCTTCGCCATGGCTCTCGCCCGGATGAACTATCCCGGCCTGATCGTAAGCGGGGGCACGATTCTTCCCGGGTGTTACCAGGGAGAGGAGATCACAAGTGCCACGCCCTATGAGGCGCAGTCTCTGGTCGCGATGGGGCGGATGGACCGGGCCGAGGGCGAGGAACTCGTCAAACATGCCTGTCCAGGGCCCGGGGGGTGCGGGATTGCGGCCTCCTTCAATACGTGGGGGGTGGCCATGGAGGCGATTGGACTGATGCTTCCCGACAGTTCTTCGAACCCGGCCGTCTCCGGGGCCAAGCGGGAGGAATGCCGCCGCGTGGGGTTGGCGATCCGCAATCTGTTAGAGAGTGGAATTCGTCCCCGGGATGTGCTCACGAGGAAATCGTTTGAGAATGCCGTGGCTGCAGTGGCAGCGATTGGAGGATCCACCAATGGGATCCTCCACCTGCTCGCGCTCGCACGGGAAGCAGAGGTCGATTTTTCGCTGGGCGACATTCAACCCATCCTTCGGCGCACGCCGGTGCTCTGCAATTTTGCCCCTCGTGGCACCAAGACCATGGCGGAGCTGCACAAGCTCGGGGGCACGGCCATGCTTCTGCGTCACTTGCTCGAGGCGGGGATTCTCGACGGGGACTGCCTCACCGTGACGGGGTGCTCTCTGGCGGACAGTTGCGCAGATGCCCCGGAGGTGTGCGAGGGTCAGGACCTGATCTCCCCGGCGGATCAGCCCTTCAAGGAGAGGGCCGACATGCAGGTCTGCTTTGGCAACCTCGCGCCCGGGGGGATTGTCTTCAAGGTGTCGTCCATGCAGGAGTCCCTGTTCAGGGGAACGGCGATGTGCTTTGACGAAACCCGTGCCGTGGTGGAGGCGGCCCGGGAAGGACGCATCAGGCCCGGGACGGTGGTGATCCTGCGTTACCTCGGTCCGCTTGCGTCTGGGATGCCGGAGGTTCTTATGGCCTCCTCCATCCTGAATGACCCGGCTCTCTACGGCAAGGTGGCCCTGATCTCGGACAGTCGCGTGTCCGGAATCAGCCACGGAGCGATTGGTGTCCACTGTGCTCCCGAGGCAGCGGCGGGAGGGCCCATCGCCCTGGTAGAGGATGGGGACACAATCTCCTTCGATCTGAAGGCGGGCGAGATCACGCTCGAAATCGGGGAAGATGAATTGCGGCAACGCCAGGCGGAGTGGACTCCCCGTGAGTTCAGGCACGCCCGCCGATACCTTTCGGACTTCGCCGCGACTGTGACGCAGGCGGATCAGGGATGCGTGAGCCGCTCCTAGCGGCTTTTGGCTGCATGGGTGCTGCTCATCGGGAAGGAGTCCTTCCCGGAGTCCCCTGCTGTCCAGGGAAGCTCAGTTTGATGCCTTGCAGGTTCCAGGCGCGGGCAAATTCGGCCTGCAACTCGTTTTCCGATCTGCCGTCCAGCAGCACCGCCCGGGCCTCCACCTCGGGACGGCCTTCCAGCAGCATCTCGGCGTAGCGCTTGAGGTGAGCGCCGTCTTTCTTCCCGTCCAGCCTTGCGAAGAAGTAGAAGACCATCAGGGAGTAGGGATAGGCGTTCTTGAATTTTTTGAATTCCAGAGGACTGGCAGCCATGAAGGTGTTCAGGGGGGCAAGTTCGATGGCATGTCCGAGCCGGTAGCCGCCGAGGCTCTCCCACCCGAATGCGGTGATGCAGTCGACCACGGCCCCGGGGTGATGGCTGAGCAGGAGCCGATTCTGGAAAAAGGGCACACTGGCGACGAATTCCGCGGACCCCTCGATGAACCATGCCGCCTGCTGCGTCCTGCCGCGCATGAGGTAGTGGGTAATCTCATGCTGGAGGACGCGGGAGGACATGCGATTCCTGACCACGGTGCCTCCTGTGACCGTCTGGCTGCTCAGGCTGGAGAGGGGAACGAGGATGGCATCCCGGGCCGGCAGGTAGACTCCGGAACTCCGGGAAGGCCCTCCGGCCCGCATGTAATCCGCGCGATTCTTGAAGATGAAGGTCCGGAGCCTCTGGTTGGCACCATGAAGTCGGGGCTTCTGGACGGGGAGGGAGGTGACGTAATCGTAGGTCACCTCAAAGGCCCAGGAGAAGTCGCGGATCAGGGATTCCTTCAGGAAACTGTCGGAAATGAATTCGAAGTGCGGGGTGCGATAAACCCAGCGCCGTTCCACGGGGTCGTTCTCCACCATCCTGACCGGCAGTTGGAGATTAGCGGTCATCTCGGGGGCTCCCGGAGCGAAGGTCCCCTCGAGCCTGACCTTGGAAGGCTCGGGCGTGGGACGCGGGGAGGGATTCCTCCCCGTGTCGCCCCTGCGTTCTTTTTTTCTCAGGTAGAGAAGGTCAGCCTCCGAGAGATTCTTGAGCGGAATGGGACGGCGGAGGCCGTTCACCACGAAGACCGCGGAGGTGGCCGTGATCTCCAGCAACTCGGCCTCGAACTTGCGACCGAGATTGTCGGTCCAGACCCGGGCGCTGCCGGGTGTTGCGCTCAGAAGGAGGACCAGCAACCCGAGGAGACAAGGCCTGGCAACGAGCAAGTTCATCAAGAGTGACTATACGAACAAATTAATGAAAAAACAGGTTATTCGGATGCAGGGGCCCATCGGGCTGTTCTCAGCTGGTCGTTCCACGCTGCTCTTTCCTCGCCTTCGCCGGGCCGGGCTTCTAGCCTGCCGGTCATGGCCGACGCGGATGTTGACCCTCCCCTCCCGCGGCGCTCCTTTCTCCGACAGACGACCGCAGGGGCGGCGGCACTGGGAGCGGGAGCGTCGACCCCGGTGCCGGCAGCTCCGTCCGGCAACCTGCCACTCATGAAACGTTCTGCAGAACTTCGCAGGGAACTGGTTGCCTGCCTCGGGGGAGACTGGCCTGAACCTTGTCCGCTCGAACCGCGACGGCGGGAGACCATTCAAAAGGACGGCTACCGGATTGAGTCCCTGACCTATCAGGTCGAGGAGGGCGACCGGGTTCCCGCCCTCCTGCTTGTGCCGGACGGAGTGGTCGGGAACAGGCCGGCGCCCGCGATTGCAGTCTGGCATCAGCACAACGGGGAGTATCATCTGGGCAAGAGTGAACCGGCGGGTCTGGCAGGAAACGCCATGCATCACACCGGGGTGGCTCTGGCGAGGGAAGGCTACGTGGTCCTCTGCCCCGATGCGCTCTGCTTCGAGGAGCGACAGGATCCCACCAAGCGCCTGCGCGCAGGCCATTATGAGCGCTTTGAGTTTCTGCGCTACGTGGTGGATGGGCAATGCATGGCCTGGAAGAACATCCTCGATATGCGACGGGCCCTCGACTACCTGGTTTCCCTGCCCGAGGTCGATGAGGACCGGCTGGGGTGTTACGGGCATTCGATGGGATCAACCCATACCTGGTTGGTCGGCCCGCATGAGCCGCGCCTCAAGGCGCTTGTGGGGAACTGTTGCCTGCCCACCTATTCGGCCATCCACGACGAGAAGCTCCTGCATTGCTTTCCAAATTTTGTACCGGGCTGGCAGCGTTTTGGAGACACGCCCGAAATGGCGGCTCTCATCGCCCCGCGTGCACTCCATCTCAACCTGGGGGAGACCGATGGAGGCAGCCCCATCGGTCATGCGCGGGAGGGAGTGCAGCGGATTGCCGAGGCCTACCGCGAGGCCGGAGTGCCCGGGCAGTTCACCCACTACATTCAGCCTGGGACCGGGCACGTGCTATCGCCCGAGATGTGGGCGAGGACGAGAGCGTTTTTTGCAAGGCACCTGACCTGAGAGCGAGCGGGCTGCTCGAGGACCCTACCGTGATCTGCCCCACGGAGTTCGCGAGGCAGCCCGGGGCCCGGGGGATGGTCGCGATCACGATGCCGGAGCGTTCACAGCCCGGATGGCGGGTGGAGGGGTGCGTCCGGAGATGGGCTACGGTTCCACCCATGAGACCGGATTTGAAGCGGTTGAGAACGTTCCCTGCAGCTTCGAATTGCACGCCACGGCATTGCATCTGCCGGCCAGCGATCACGAATGGCTGACTTGGAAACACAACGGTCTCAAACAGCGTCCCAGGGGATTCGAGGGCAGCGGGGTGATCCGGGACTTGCTGGGCGAGATCTTTCAGGGGCGTTCGACGGTCCAGCGGGCGCCCTCCGCGAGGG
>CAWWCX010000292.1:0-5395 GCA_963935445.1 uncultured Roseibacillus sp. | reverse complement strand
CGAAGACGCTTTGGAAGCCGTCCCGGAACGCGGTGTTCATGACGTGGATTTTCTTCTTCATGGGAACGTTGGGAAAAGATGATCTGGCGCGGGGGATCTCAGCGTGACAGGTCACGGGTGCGCTGGGCGGCAGCGACCGCGGCGGCTACCAGGTGCCGGGTAGTGGACTGAGCGGGTGGAGGAGTGGGCTGTGGCGATTCCTGCTCTTCGTCCGGAAATCCCCTCAGTATTCGAGAGGCGATCCCGAGGCAGAGAACCAGGAGGGTGAGGAAGGCGAACACGACGCCCATTCCAACGATCATCAGTTCAAAGCCATCTTTCAGCATAGGATTACCGGGTGCAGGTTCATCTGCCGCCGAGAGAGCTAGGTTGAAAGAGAGAAAATGTCTAGAGAGACGCGCATTCTTGTGTGTCGCCCAGTGGAAGGCCCTTGAAAAGCAAGGTGATTTGGCCGGGAAAAAGCCGGTTTTGTGTTCTCCGCGATCGGGTAATGAATTTGCGGCACTTCCAGTGGGTGGGATCGGCTAAGAAATGTGAAATATCCGCACATTCTTCGAACAGCCCGCCCCCTTTTATCGGAAGGTCTGCGTCAAGTTGTCGGAGCGTGCCGTTATGAGCTGGATCAAGGTGGTTGTCGTTGGCTATCTCGACAGGGTGACCAAGCTACTCCAGTTAGCCGCATCCGCGGTCCTCATTCTCGCGATCTTTCCGTGCGAAATCCTGGCCGGAGAATCGCTTTCTTCCTTTCTGGGAGAAGCGAGGTTCGAAAAACGGCGCGTTTTTGATGACCAGCGTTACCCCAATGTTGTTGTGACCCGGAAGGGGACGGTGCTGGTTGTCTGGGGTAATGACGGGGTCGTCGTGCGCAGGAGTGAAGACGGAGGGAAGACCTGGGGTGATCTGATCCAAGTAGCCGCGGCTGGTTATCATGGCGGAGGAACTACGGTTGATTCCAGCTCTGGAGACGTGTTCGTGTTCGTTGAAGAGCGTCAGCCTCCTGCGCCCTTGACGCTCTACAGGAGTGGTGACGACGGGAAGTCGTGGGAGATCCAGAAGGTGACGATTGGCAAGGACTTGAAGGGAAACACCCCCTCGATGCACATGAACGAACATGGCATTACACTTGAGCGTGCTCCCCATAAGGGGCGTTTGCTGAGACCTTCGCGCTACTACGGACCCAATGGTGGTGGTGCGGAGTGGCCTTTGCAGTATACCAATGCGATTTACAGCGACGATGGTGGCAGGTCCTGGGAAGTGAGCGCGCCCTTCCCGGAAAACGGGACCGGGGAGGCCGCCTTGGTTGAGTTGTCGGATGGGCGTATCTACTACAATTCGCGCGTTCATTGGTCCGAGCGGCCGCGCAATAAGCGTCGACGGGCGGCGTGGAGTCGCGATGGGGGAGTGACATGGAAGGACTGGCGCATCGTGGAGGTCCTGCCGGATGGTGACCAGGGACGGACCTACGGATGCATGGGTGGATTAACGCGGCTGCCCCTGAAGGATCGGGATATTCTCCTTTTCAGTAACCTGGATACCGAGGCCTCTCACCGTGAACGGGTGACCGTGTGGGTGAGTTTCGACGGGGGCGGGACCTGGCCCATCAAGCGTCTCGTCGATCCTGGTCGAAGTGGGTATTCCTCCCTCGCGGTTGGGAGGCCGGATACCCCCAGCGAGGGTTGGGTCTACCTGCATTACGAGCACGACCCTTTCAAGGGATCCTACCTGGTTCGGTTCAATCTGACATGGCTCCTGGGGGGAGAACTTACTGGTAATGGCGTAGTGCCCCAATTCGGGAAAGACCAGGAGAGGGGAGGAAGCTGAAGGGAAGAAACCGTGGGCCAGTCTGCCGGTTGGGATTTGGTTTGATGCCCGAGGCCGGCATGGTGATCATTATCCAGCCGTATGCGTGCCCTGATGCTTGTCCTGTTGACCGTCCCCGTCGGATGGACTGCTCCCTGCGGACCGGAGGCTGTTTCGGTTCCGCGCCACTCCCTCACGAGGGAAACGAAGGTTCAGCCGAGGTTCTTCATCGCGGAGGGGCTCAATGACGACGGATCCTTGCTAAGGTATTACAAGCGGGGGCTCACCTACGCGGTCAACTACTTTGGCAATTACGGCCCCTACTGCGTTTATTTGCTCGGACCGGCCAGTGAGGAGAGTGTGCGCCGGATCTATGAGGAGCGGGCCCGGCTCCGTGCGATCCCCGGGGCGGAACGCCCTCTAAAGGAGCAGGTTGCGTCCTTTTTAAACCAGGAAAACATCATCGAGGAAATTGGCTTCGTGCTGGCGGGCGAGAGCCACGGGGGGTTGACGTGGAGTGATCCCGCCAACCGGCTGTATGAGGATGTCACCACGAATGCAGGCAACAGGGAGAAGGATCCGGTTGAAAACACGTGGGGTGCCCTCCACGAATATCACCATGTCTTCCAGGTATCCCAGGTGGATTCCTACGCAGCGCGCACCTCTGAGAAGAACTTCAGCTCCTGGATGGCAGAGGGCGCAGCCACCTATAGCTCAGCCAAATTCATGCAGGACCTGAATCTGATCGATTTCCCCGAGTATATGCTCCAACTGCGGACGAATGGTGGAAATATCGGGAGGCCTGGGATCAATGACTATCTGGCGGAGAAGGGGGCCTTCAGGCTGGATGACGAAAGCCTTTGGGAAAAGGAAGGGTCCGCCCAAGTCTATTACATGCTTGGCGCATGGGCCACGGCCTACCTGATTCATGAACAGGGTGTTGCCGAGAAGACCGTCCTCAAGGACTGGTACTGCGATATCCTCCCTCTGGGCAAATCGGCGGCCTTTAAAAAACACATGGGGTTGGAGCTCGAGGAGTTTTATCCGAGGTTCGATGCCTTCATCCGGAAGTCCGACAAGGAAGTAATGAGGATCTTTGGGGGGAGGACACGGAAAGAAGTGCGGCCTCCCCATGAATAAGGGAAGAGGCGCCTGCAGGGTCCAGGCCGAGCTTTACTTCAGGGTCATGAGATAGGCCATCACATCGGCAAGCTCCTGTGGTTTCAGAAGGACTCCCATGGGAGGCATTGGGGAGACCTTTCCCTGATAGCCTTCCGCGATTGTTGCTCCGGGATCGACCAGGCTTTCAAGGATGTAATCTTCCTGCTTGCGGCTGGCGATGGTGTCGAGGGCCGGCCCGACCGGGCCGCCGACTCCACCGACGATGTGGCAGCGGGCGCAATTGGCAATGGGATGTGTTCTGAAGATTTCCTTTCCGCGCGCCGCGTCGCCCTTGGTGAGCTTGGGTTCGTCATCCGAAATCGTTTCGTACTCGACCTTGCGCAAACTCACATCGTCCCACCACGCCGTGCCGCTGGAAGTGCCCCAGCCCCCGAAGAGACAATTGATGCTGACCGATTTGGAGGAGCCCGAATTAAACCGGAGTTTGATCTGGGTCCAGTCCTGCGTGCCCTTGATGCCGTTGCTGCCCGGAGCGTCGGGGTGGGCGCTGATATAGAGGAGTGCGCCGCGGCCCCCGCCTCCGACCTTGTCGGTCTTCACCCATGCGCTGAGTTCGTATTCCGAATTTCGATCTACCGGCACATCGATAGTGACTCCCCATTCGGCCGCCTTGTCCGCCGATATCTCGATGGAGTGTTTGCCGGTTCGCGCGGTATCGGCTAGGCGGTGGCGGGCGGTGCCCCGGAAGGAGCGACCGGCCCAACCCGCTGCGAAATCGCCGGAAAGCTGCTCAAAGGACCCGTTGGCCAAGAGCTCCTTGCCGAGTTTCGAGGGGCCCCTCTTGACGGGGCCGGCTCCTGCGTTGCGCAGGCTCTGGGAGAGCCACGGGTCACTGGCGTTGGCGTTATCGGTAATAAGTTTCTTGGCGGCGAGGGTGACCGTTTCGGTGTCTTCGAACTGTGCCATCTTGTTGAAGGCGGCAAGACGCACGATGAGCTCATCGTCCTGCACGATCGCAGTGTCAAAAAACAATTGGAGGGCGTCCGAGTCATTTCCGAGTGCCGAGACGGCATTGCGCCTGAGGGCAGGGTTTTTGCTCATGAGGGCCGCCTGGTGGGTTTCGGAGTCGAGTTCCCCCAGTCCGCTCAAGCTCCACAGGGCCTGAATGGATCCTGGCTCGGCGGTTCGAACCATGGCTTTCAGTCCGGAGGTCGCACCCTTTCGGTTGCCGTCAACGAGAAGCCTCTGCGCGGTCTGCCGCCAGAACAGGTTGTCGCTGTGCAGGGCGTTGACAAGGTCGTCGTCACTCGCGCCTGCCAGGGACTTGATTGTTGACGCGGGAGCCCCCTCCCAGATCACACGGTAGATCCTGCCATGACCGCGATCACGGTTGGGGTTGACGTGGGCGTTGCCCCTTCCCCTCTGTGCGTCGTAGCCGCCTCGGCCCTTGCTTGGAGTTGGATTGTGCTGGATGATGAAGTTGTACCAGTCCGCGACCCACAGGTTGCCATCCGGCCCGACTTCGGCCGCAACCGGGGAGAACCATTCGTCCGCGGAGGCGAGAAAGGCGAATCCGTTCTGTGCCTTGTATCCAGCGCCAGCAGGGGAGAGGTGGTATTTTCCGAGAAGGTGTCCGGTGGGTCCGCCAATGAAGGCCACCTTCTCGCGGTAAGAGTCGGGGAAGGCCGCTGAGGTTGCGAGGGTGTGCCCGGCTCCGGCGGTGTAGTTGTTGAATGCGTCGACCTGGCGTATGTTGGGGGTGATCGGGTGGAAGGAGCGATCGGTAGCGATCATCTTGGCAGTCATGCCCTTCTTGCCATCACGGTAGGCGGTGGCAGGGATGCCGCAGAAAAAGCTGGGATTGTTGTTGGCTGTTGATCCGAAGACGTCCCCGGACGAATTGAAGCCGAGTCCCCAGGTATTGTTGTTGAACTGGTGCATGAACTCGAGTGCCGAGCCGTCGGGTTTCATCCGGAAGACTCCAGACCCAAAGCGCTTTTGCTCTCCCCCGACCGTGCCGCTGAACGAGGAGTAGCCCACCGTGCCCCAGATCCAGTTGTCGAATCCGTAACGCAGGTTAGACGGTCCGGCATGGGTGTCTCCAGTGCCCCATCCAGTGTTGACTACCTCACGGATATCAGCCCGGTCGTCCCCATCGGTATCCTTCAGGAAGAGAAAATCAGGGACGTGGGCGACGATGATTCCTCCCCGAGCAAAGGTCAGGGAGGTGGGAATGTTGAGGCCCTCCGCAAAGACGGTGACCTTGTCGCATTTTCCATCGCCATCAGTATCCTCCAGGATCTTGATCTTGTCGTTGCCGACCCGGTCCGGGGTCAGCTCGTTCGGATAATCGACGGTCTCGGCAGCCCAGAGACGGCCGCGCTCGTCCCAGGCGAGGCCGATCGGGTTGATGATATCAGGTTCGCTGGCGAAGAGTTCCAGCCTGAAGCCAACCGGGGCCTGGGTATAGTCC
>CAWWCX010000291.1:0-5399 GCA_963935445.1 uncultured Roseibacillus sp. | reverse complement strand
GCACCAGGAAATCACACTTCTCTTCCGTCAGTCGGCGCAGTCCCGGGCCTTCCGCCCCCATTACGATCCCCACCGGACCCTTGAGATCAACCTGGTAGAGACTTTGTCCACCCCGGTCCGAGGTTCCGATCAGCCATATCCCCGCAGCTTTCAGTTCATCCATCGTCCGGGCCAGGTTCGTGACCCGCATGAAGGGCACGTGGTCGGCGGCTCCCACCGAAATACGACGCACCACTTCCGTTATTCCAACCGCCCGATCCCTCGGCGCAATCACGAGGTCCACCCCCGCACCGTCTGCACTTCGCAGGATGGCACCCAGGTTGTGGGGGTCCTGAACTCCATCGAGAACAAGCACGAACGGACAGGCAGACCCGGAGAGAAAGTCCCCAAGATCACCTTCCGGAACCGCTCGGGAGGCTCCCCGTTCGGAAGTATGACGGTTGGGGCGTCCGCCGGACCTGGACTTCTTTCGGGACATGAGCGGTCGTAGGTAAGAAGCGGTCTGAGGCCGGTGGACAGCTATGTCCACCGGCTACTGTCCACCCCTCACTCTGCCTTCCGCCTCTAGGCGGTCTCTGCCTCCTGTGGCTCTTCCTCTTCCACCTGCGGCTCGGGTTCTTCCACCGTAAACTCGATATCAGTATCGCGGTGAGTATCGAAGCCCGTGCCTGCCGGGATGAGGTGTCCCATGATGACGTTCTCCTTGAAGCCCTTCAGGTAGTCGACCTTGCCGAGCGTGGCCGCATCGGTAAGCACCCGGGTGGTATCCTGGAAGGAAGCCGCCGAGATGAAGGACTCCGTCTCGAGGGAGGCCTTGGTGATTCCAAGAAGGACAGGCTCCGCTTCCGCCGGTTTTCCACCCTGCTCGATCATCTCCTCGTTCTCCTTCTTGAACGTCATCCGTTCCACCTGGTCACCCCAGAGGAAACTCGTGTCGCCCGGATCACTGATCTTCACCTTGCGCAGCATCTGCCGGATGATGATCTCGATATGCTTGTCATTGATCTCCACGCCCTGGGCGCGGTAGACGGACTGCACTTCATTGACCAAATGTTCCTGAAGCTCCTGCACTCCACAGGCCTCGAGCAGATCTTCCGGGGCAACCGGGCCCTCGGTGATCTGGTCACCCCGGGCCACCGTGTCACCTTCCGCCACGATCATGTGCCGACCCATCGGAACAAGGTGATCAACTGATTCCCCGGTCTCTTCATCCGTCACGATGACCTTCTTCTTGCCCCGGACATTCGGACCGAAGGAAATCACCCCGTCGATCTTCGCAATCACGCAGGCATCCTTCGGGCGCCGGGCTTCGAAAAGTTCAGCCACCCGCGGCAAACCACCGGTGATGTCCTTGGTCTTGGCCACTTTCCGCGGTGTCCGGGCCAGCTGCGTGCCGCCCGCGATCTTCTGCTTCTCCTTCACGGAAAGGTGGGCCCCGACCGGAATGGAGTAGCTGGCAAGCACCTCGCCGGAGCCCGCATCAACGATCACCACCTGCGGATGAAGATCTTCCTTGTGCTCCGTAACGGTCATTCCCTTCTTCCCAGTCTCCTTGTCGGTCTCGGTCTGCACCGTGATCCCGGGAATCATGTCCCGGAATTCCACAAGACCGGGCTTCTCCGTGATGATAGGCACACTGTGCGGGTCCCAGGTCGCTATCTGGTCGCCCTTACCCACCTCGGCCTCGTCCTTCACGGAAATGACCGAGCCGATCACGATCTTGTGCGACTCCAGTTCCAGTCCGTTCTTGTCACGGATAGAGATGCTTCCGTTTTTGTTGAGCACCACGAAGTTCCCCTCCGTGTCCTCCACCACGCGCAGGTCCACGTAGTTCAGCACACCCTTGGCGCGAGCTTCGATGAAGGGCTGCTTGTTGACACCAACCGCCACTCCCCCGGAGTGGAAGGTCCGCATCGTAAGCTGCGTGCCGGGTTCACCAATCGACTGGGCCGCGATGATTCCCACCGCTTCCCCGATCTTGGTCATTCTCCCGGTAGCCAGGTTCAACCCGTAACAGAGCTGGCAGCATCCACGCTCTGACTCACAGGTCAGGGCGGAACGAATCTTGAGGCGCTCGTGGCCGATGTCCTCGATCTGGTTGGCTTTTTCCTCCGTGATGAGCTCGTTGACGTCTACGATCACCTCCTCGGTGACCGGGTGGACCACCCGCTCACAAGACACGCGTCCGAAGATCCGCATAGCCAGGGAGGCTGACTCCTCATCACCGGAGTAGATGGCATGCACCTGCAGGCCCTGCACCGTTCCGCAATCTTTCTGCGTGACGATGACATCCTGCGAGACGTCCACCAGCTTCCGGGTCATATATCCGGAGTCCGCGGTCTTGAGCGCGGTGTCCGCCAATCCCTTCCGGGCCCCGTGGGTGGAGATGAAGTATTCGAGCACGGAGAGTCCCTCACGGAAATTCGAGGTAATCGGGCGCTCAATGATCTCGCCTGATGGCTTGGCCATCAGGCCGCGCATTCCAGAGAGCTGCTTGATCTGGTTCTTGTTTCCTCGAGCCCCGGAATCCACCATCATGAAGAGCGGGTTGGCCATTTCCTCGCCCTCGTTGAACTCCAGCTTGCGGAAGAGCACGTTGGCGATGCTGTCCGTGGCCTTGGTCCAGATGTCGACGACCTTCTGGTAGCGCTCACCATCAGTGATAATTCCATTCCGGTAGTGCTTGGAGACCTTCTCGATCTCGGCGTAGGCCTTCTTGATCACCGACTCCTTCTCCTCCGGAATAACCATGTCCACGATTCCGATTGAACACCCGGAGCGGGTGGCTTCCTGAAAACCAAGGTTCTTGAGTTTATCGAGCGTCTCGACCGTGCCCGACTGGGCGGCCACCTGATAGCAGCGCCAGATGATGTCGCTCATCTGCTTCTTGCCGACCGTCTGGTTTATGAAGCCCAGCCCTTCCGGCCAGATTTCGTTGAAACGGACCCGGCCCGGGGAGGTCACCAGCATCTTGCGATCCTTGTCACCATAGATGGTGTCCTTACCATAGTCGGGATTTCGCATACGAATCCAACCGTGGTAGCTCACCTTGCGAGCAGCCAGGGCGTATTCCACCTCGGTCGAGTTCTCAAACATCGGGATGGCATCATCTTCCCCCGGCCGGGAGTTGGGCCTCGTGTAGGTGAGATAATAGGTTCCCAGGATGATGTCCTGCGACGGCGTGGTGATCGGGCGACCACTCGCCGGCGAAAAGATGTTGTTGGGGGCGAGCATGAGCTGCCGCGCTTCCATCTGGGCCTCTACCGAGAGCGGCACGTGCACAGCCATCTGGTCTCCATCGAAGTCCGCATTATATGCGGAGCAGGTCAGCGGATGCAGGCGGATCGCGGATCCCTCGATGAGAACCGGTTCAAACGCCTGAATCGAGAGGCGGTGGAGAGTGGGTGCCCGGTTCAGCATGACGGGATGTCCCCGGGTCACTTCCTCCAGAATATCCCAGACCTCGGTGGTCTTGCGGTCGATCATTTTCTTGGCCGAGCGCACGGTGTGGCAATAGCCCAGTTCCTTGAGTCGGCGAATGATGAACGGTTCAAAAAGAGCCAGCGCCATCTTCTTGGGCAAACCACACTGATGCAGCTTGAGCTCCGGGCCGATCACAATCACGGAACGTCCCGAGTAGTCTACCCGCTTGCCGAGCAGGTTCTGGCGGAAGCGACCTCCCTTGCCCTTGAGCATGTCGGAGAGCGACTTCAGGGGACGATTGCCCGCACCGGTCACGGCACGGCCGTGCCGTCCGTTATCGAAGAGAGCGTCAACCGCCTCCTGCAGCATGCGCTTCTCGTTCCGGATGATAACCTCCGGAGTCTTGAGCTGAAGCAGGTTCTTGAGACGGTTGTTGCGGTTGATCACCCGGCGATAGAGATCATTGAGGTCGGAGGTCGCGAAGCGGCCGCCTTCAAGCGGAACGAGGGGTCGCAGATCCGGAGGAATGACCGGCAGAACCGTCATGATCATCCACTCGGGGCGGGCAGTCGACCCCTTGAAGCCCTGCGCCAGCTTGAGACGCTTGGCCAGTTTCTTACGGGTCTGCTTGGAACGGGTGTTCTCCACAGCTTCCTCCAGTTCCTCGATAATCTCATCAAGGTTACACTGGCTCAGGAGATCGCGAATGGCCTCCGCTCCCATGCCGGCCCGGAAGGTGTCCTCGCCATAGTCCTCTTCCGCATCGCGGAGTTCCGACTCGGTGAGAAGCTGGCCCCGCTCGAGGGGCGTCTTGCCCGGGTCGGTCACCATGTAGTCCTCGTAGTAAATTACCCGCTCAAGGTGCCGGGCACTCATGTCCAGCATGAGGCCGATCCGGCTGGGCATGCATTTGTAAAACCAGATATGGGTTACCGGAACAGCCAGCTCGATGTGTCCCATGCGCTCACGACGCACCCGGGAGAGAGTGACTTCCACCCCACAGCGATCGCAGATGACACCCTTATGCTTGATCCGCTTGTATTTTCCACAGGCACACTCCCAGTCGCGGGTCGGTCCGAAGATCCGCTCACAGAAGAGTCCTCCCTTCTCGGGCTTGAAGGTCCGGTAGTTGATAGTCTCCGGGTTCTTCACCTCGCCGCGGCTCCACGACCGGATCACATCCGGAGAGGAGACCGTGATCGAGACCTGGTCAAAAGCTTCCGGCTTTTCATCGACTCCGTAGAGTTCACGCAAGTTCGTTTCAACACTCATGATTTCGTAAAGTTGTCGGATTAGGTCAGGGCTTCAGGTTAGATGGTCAGGTCGTCGAGATTGAAGTCGCCGCCCTCAGTCACTTCGGCACCCCGGCGACCCGGTCGCACATCAAGTCCGAGAGACTGCATTTCCTTGATCAGGACGTTGAAGGATTCCGGCGTGCCGGCTTCCAGGGTGTTGTCGCCCTTCACGATCGCCTCGTAAATCCTGGTTCGTCCCTGCACATCGTCGGACTTGACGGTGAGGAGTTCCTGGAGGGTGTAGGCGGCCCCATAGGCCTCGAGAGCCCAGACCTCCATCTCCCCGAAGCGCTGACCTCCATACTGCGCCTTGCCCCCCAGCGGTTGCTGGGTAACCAGGCTGTAGGGACCAACTGCGCGGGCATGGATCTTGTCGGCCACGAGGTGCCCGAGTTTCAGCATGTAAATCTGACCCACCACCACCGGCTGGTGGAAGGCTTCTCCAGTCCGGCCATCGAAGAGGGTGCTCTTACCCCCGGTGGATCCATCCTTGCCGTCGCCGATCCAGGTGAAGCCCTCGACCTTCTTGGCCTCCGACATGTATTCCCAGATCGTCTCCTCCGGAATCCCGTCGAAAATCGGGGTCGCCACCGTAAATCCAAGCGCCTTGGCGGCCACACCCAGATGAGTCTCGAGAACCTGTCCCACATTCATCCGGGAGGGCACCCCGAGCGGGTTCAG
>CAWWCX010000290.1:0-5409 GCA_963935445.1 uncultured Roseibacillus sp. | reverse complement strand
CCGTCGTTCACAAGTTCGTCTCCCTGCACACTCCAGTGCTTCCTGATATTCTCGAGGCTCTTGGCCTTCTTCTCAGCCAGTTCCCCGGGACTCAGCGCCATCCACTTGGCCGGGTCCTCCGTACCAATGCCCCACCACCCTGCGAGATCCTTTCCGTTAAAGAGGGCCTTGAACCCCTCTGGGGGCTTGGGTTCCGCCCCGGCGGGCAGGACCACGAGGGCTAGGGAAACAACGAGGGGCAGCGAGACGGGGAATGAAAAAGACTTCATGTTCAGGCAGGTTACGATCACTCACTGTATTACGCTGAACGCAAGTGGCTATTGCAAAATCCAGCCCGGCTTTCAGTATTTCGCGATGAGCAACCAGCGGCCCTACCTTTTCCTCGTTCTCACGCTTTTCCTCGCACCCCTTCTTCCCGCCTCGGAACGTCCCAATGTTGTTCTGGTCATCACTGACGACCAGGGCTACGGAGACCTCGGCTGCAACGGCCACCCCTGGGTCCGGACCCCGCATATCGACAAACTGCACACGGAGGCGGTCTCCCTCGATGACTACCACGTGGCCCCCACCTGCTCACCAACCCGCTGCGGCCTCCTCACCGGTCACTGGACCAACCGCACCGGGGTCTGGCATACCATCAATGGCCGCTCGATGCTCCGGGAGAACGAAGTCACCCTCGGCCAGCTCCTCAAGGACAATGGCTACGCCACCGGCATGTTCGGAAAATGGCACCTCGGAGACAATTACCCCTACCGCCCCGAGGACCGTGGCTTTACCGAGGTCTACCGGCATGGTGGAGGCGGAGTGGGACAGACTCCCGACCTCTGGGACAATAATTATTTCGATGGCCACTACTGGCACAACCAGAAGATCACTCCCGCGAAGGGATTCTGCACCGACGTCTTCTTCGATTATGGAATCAGGTTCATCAAGGATTGCGCCCGCAACAAAAAGCCCTTCTTTGCCTATATCTCCACCAATGCTCCCCACGGGCCGCTGCACTGCCCGCAGAACTACATGGACATCTACCGCGACCGGAGCGTTTCCCTGCAAGCCTACTACGGGATGATTACCAATATCGACGACAATGTCGGGCGCACACGCAAGGTCCTCTCCGACCTCGGCATCGCCGACAACACAATCTTCATCTTCACCACCGACAATGGCACAACCCTCGGCCGCAACATTTTCAACGCGGGCATGCGGGGCGGGAAGGGCAGCGAATACGATGGAGGCCACCGCGTGCCTTTCATTCTCAGCTGGCCCGGAGGCAACCTCAGCGAGAAGCGCTCGGTGAAGACCCTCACCTCCTTTGTGGACATCGTCCCAACCATTCTGGACCTCTGTGGTGCCTCAAAAAAGCCCGCGGGACTCAAGTTCGACGGAGTCTCCCTCAGAAGCCTGCTCTCCGGGGGGGACGGACAGCAGTGGCCCGACCGGTTCCTGATTACGGACTCCCAGCGCGTGGTCGACCCGGTCAAGTGGCGCAAGTCCGCCGTCATGTCCGAGAGGTGGCGCCTCATCAACGGCACTGAATTATACGACATTGACGCCGACCCGGGACAGCAGAAGGACCTCGCCAAGGCGCATCCAGACCAGGTCAGCAAGATGCGTGCCTTCTACGATGCCTGGTGGGCCGAGCTCGAACCCACCTTCTCCCAGACGACCGAAATCTATATCGGTCATCAAGACGCCCCGGAAGTTTCCCTCACCAGCCACGACTGGATCGGGCGCGGGGGCACCCCGTGGAATCAGGGACACATCCGGCGTGGCATGGCCGAGAAAAAGGGCCGCCATGTCGGCCACTGGGCTGTGAAGGTGATCAGGGAGGGTGAATACACCTTCGAACTGCGGCGCTGGCCCGCAGAGGCAGACAAGCCAATCAACGGCGGGTTACCTGGTCTCGCCGCCGTCCCCGGATCCAGCAAGGCCTTCAGCGAAATCCCGGGCAAGGCACTGTCCTTCGAGACCGCGACCCTCCGTGTGGACGGGAAGGATCTCGCCTCCGCCCCCATTGCCGGGGAGGCGACCAGCGTCCGGTTCACCGCGAGGCTCACCGAGGGCTCCCACCAGCTCGCCCCGGTGTTCAT
Source organism: uncultured Roseibacillus sp. (assembly GCA_963935445.1). Lineage (GTDB taxonomy): Bacteria > Verrucomicrobiota > Verrucomicrobiia > Verrucomicrobiales > Akkermansiaceae > Roseibacillus_B. Next base: position 3,319 of record CAWWCX010000290.1, on the reverse strand, counting down.
CATGGCCGATGGCAGGGAAATAGGAGCCTACTACCTCATCGTGAAACCGGCCTCCTGAGGCGCTACCCATCAGGGCCAAGCCCCGGTCAGACCACTTGAAAACCGGACAGGAGAGAAATTTCTTCTCCTCCGGTCGTAACACGAATGGGCGAAATACTGGGCACTTTCCCCCCGTATATGAACCTGTCGCCCGAATCGGGAACGATGTCCCTTTGCCTCCCCTTCCATGGCTGATACTACCTCGCAGACTTAAATCCCTCTCCGCACCATGAACGACAACTTCATCCTCTCCCCGCGTGTGCTCGCAGTCGCCGCCACCTTCGCCCTCGGCGGGCTCCTGCTCCCCCCAGTCACTGCCGGGAACTACCAACCGCTTCTCACCGCCCTCGATGAAAAGAAACGCATGACCCTCACTGAGGCCGAGGAGGCCCAGCTCCTCATCGCAGGTTACCAGGAATTCCTGGCTGACCCGGAGCTGGCTGCTGAAGAGCGCCCCGAGCTGCGCAAGAGCCTTATCAAGGAGCGCGCCCGCTACAAGCTGCGCCGCGCCCAGGCCGGGCGCATTCAGGTCGCCGTCCAGGAACTCCGTCGCGTTCCCATCGATGAACACGTCACCATCACCTCTCTCCGCGAAGTCTACTCCGACCTGGATATCCTCGCCGCCCAGGGCAAGGCCGCCTGGGACGAGGTCCTCACCAAGCGCACCGGATTCATGAGCAGCCTCGAACGGGAGCACGAGGAGCAGCTCCGCAAGGCCCAGAGCACACTCCGCGAAATGAATGTCGTGGAGCAGGCCACCGAATTCCTGGTGGAGGCCATCAATCCTGACAACGGCACCTCAACTGATTCCGAATTCTTTGTCTCCCTCAAACTCCCTGCCGTGAAGGCTGCCGTGGAGCGGGGCTTCCGCATTACGCCAAACCCCAAGGATCCCAGGCGCCAGGCCCAGACGACCCTCCTTGCCCTCATCGCCTACTCTCAGTTCTTCTGGGACCACTACAGCGGGGAGCGCTCCGTATTCACCGAGGAAGAGCTTCCCTCCGACCGTCGACGCAACATTTTCGGAGTGCCCGATGGCAAGGTCCTGACCAGCGGCGTCATCTCGAGCAACAACAGCCACTTCTACACTCTTGCCCCGGAGACTCGCGATCGCTTCAACGCCAAGCTCAGGGCAATCTGGGGAGATGATGCCGTGGCCGTCACGACCTGGAATCAGAAGTATGACGAACCGTTCGCACAAGCCTGCAGGACTCTCGCCACCCTGAGCGACGAGCACCTCCTGCCCAACCAGGAGGTCTTTACCCTTCTCGAAAAGATCGAACTCCTCCTCAATGAGCTCGAACTGGTCAACAAGACCATCGCGCGCCTCGACAGCAGCTACCAGGACCGCCTCGCCAGAGCCAAGCAGTTCGGCGACAAGGCCCGGCTCTCCACAACCCACTACAACGCACAGATCTGGAGCCGGGAGTCCGAGCGCCTGCTGCGCGGCTTCGAGAAGGGAACGGCCCTGCTCGACGATCAACTCAAGGCATCCACTGCCGAAAACTGGACTCCCGACGCCAGGGGAATTTCTGAAAGCGCCCTCATTATCGCCAAGGCGCAGAAGCGCTTCTACGCAGTGCGCAAGGTGAAGCAGGAGCTGCGAGAGCTCCTTGGGAAGCCCGAGCCGGTCCGGAATACAAAACCCGCTCCGGTCACACCCGCTCCCGCACGGATAAAAAGCGCCACCCCCACGGACGGGCCCGGACCTTCCACGACACCCAGCGCACCCACCCCTGCGCCCGTTCCTTCTCTCCCGGATAACGAGGAGCCCGCACCTCTCCCACCACTCTAGGACGGGATGCCTGCATGAGCAGGCTCCCGCCTCGTCACGACTTCAGGAACGCAATCAAATCCGCCATTCCCTGAAGTGTCTGTCCCGCCTCCAGTCCATCGGGCATGAGCGAGAGGTCAACGCTGCGCAGGCTCCTGAGATCATTTCTCAGGATAACCCGGTCAGTGCCGTCTGGAAGCTTGAAGGTGATGCTCACCGCATTCTCGGAGGCCAGCAGGCCGAACAGAGTCTCTCCGCCCTTGAGCTCACAATTGTAGGCATGATATCCGGGCTGAATATCGAGATTTGGATTGAGGATGTTCACGAGGAGCTTCTCCGGAGGGTGCTCCCGCACGGTGCGCAGGTCGGGACCGACCTCACGCCCTGCGGGGCCACGCCGATGACAACCAACGCAAAGATTCCGGTAAATCACCTCGCCCCTCTCTGCTGACCCCTTGAGCTCGAGGGCGGGCCGGAACTTTTCCACCACCTGCTGACGTGCGGGGGAGGGCCCTCTCTCGAGCAGGGCCAGAGCTGCCTTGCGGATCTCCGCGTCTGGATGCTGCCCCAGCCTTAGCCGCCGGGTGGCATCCAGGTCGGACAGCTTCACGCGCCCTCCGCGCAGAGCGCCCAGCAGGGCATTCGTCCATTCCACCCGCAGGAGCAGCTCATCGACAGCCCAGCCGCGGACACCGGGTGAGAACTGAGGCCACTTCCCCAGAATCATTGCAGGCACTTCATTCCTCCCCGTTCCACCCAGGGCGGCGAGCACGGCACGCAAGGTTTCAGGCGGAGTGGCCGGCACCAGTTTCCTCCCGAGATAGTTCAGGGCGAACACGCAGGACTCCGGATGCTGTGCCAGCAGGGTGGCTGCCGCCAGTTGATCCTCCGCCTTTCCATCCCCACTCTCCATCACCACCCTGGCCTTTCCCAGCAAGTCCGCGTGCAGGACGTCAAGCTCCTCGAATACCGCAGGCTTCTCCTTCCGCAATTTCCCCAGTCTTTCCTCCTGACTCTTCAACAGCCGGTTCAATTCAACACACGGAATCACCGTCTCGGCAGTCGGTGCATGACGGGCACGTTTAAAAACCGGGATCAGGAACTGAATTACTTCCTCTCCCCTGCCCGCTCTCAGGAGCACTTCAATCAGGGGTCGCGCCACCACACTCAACTTGGAATCCCGCGAGGTGCTGAGAGTGTCCCTGATCCCATCGAGATGAGGCAGGGCTGAACTCAACGCCGCAATCATGGCGAAAGGCTCCCCATGATCACGCAGCAGCAGGCTGGCCAGCGCCTGGGCAGAGGCCTCGGAGGGCGGGAAGGCGCCGATCGAAAAGGCCAGCTGCATGCGAACCTTGGGGTCCCCGTCATCAACGAGACGCAGTGCAGCCTCAATCACGGTGGGCGTGGCATGACGCTCCGCAAACCGCAGCGCCGCTTCCCGCACCGCCGACTGTCCATCTGTCTCTTATACACATCTGACGCTGCCGACGATATGCAGTGTGT
>CAWWCX010000289.1:0-5428 GCA_963935445.1 uncultured Roseibacillus sp. | reverse complement strand
CTCCTTCTATTAATCCGCACGAAGCTTCGCGCAACAGCTGGGCCGTCCAGAGACCGATGCGCGAATCCAAAAAATGGTCCCTTCTCACCCTTGAGTTGGCACCCGGCAGGGCCCCAGATGCAGCCGGACAACCCGTTTCCGGCCTGCCCCTGGGTCCAAACCCCCTTCAATTGCGCGGGGAAAATTGAACAGGCGCGTTCTACACTGTAGTAAGTTAATCGAATGCAGGAGACCAGTGGACAGGCGGACGATTCGCCGCGGTCGTTTGCGGCGCCCGGATGCGCCGAGTTGAACGAACTCCTGCCCTCCTTTCGATTCCGGGAATTGATCGCATGCGGGGGTATGGGAGCAGTCTACCTCGCCAAACAAGTCTCCCTGAGCCGCGACGTCGCCATCAAGATCCTCCCACCGGCTCTCTCTGCCGTCGAGGAATTCGCACAGGGATTCAAGGTTGAGGCCCGGGCCATGGCCAGGCTGATCCACCCCAACCTGATCGCAATCTATGATTTCGGAGAGATCGCCGGAATGCTCTACATCGTCATGGAGTATGTGGATGGCAATGCCCTGAATCGCTCCATCAAGGGCAATCGCATTCAACCGGTCCAGGCCGCTGAAATCGTGGAAGGAGTCGCAGACGGCCTCGGCGAAGCGCATCGGCACGGCCTTGTGCACCGCGACATCAAGCCGGCCAACATTCTTATCGACCGGAAGCTGAAACCAGTGCTCGGTGACTTCGGCCTGGCCGTGCGTGCCGACAACGTCAGCGCGGGCATGAACATGGGAACTCCCGGGTATGTCGCTCCCGAGGTTCTGCGCAGCTTCGAATCTGCCAGTCCAGCTTCCGACATCTACTCACTCGGCGTGATCCTGCACGAACTGGTCACCGGTGTTGCTCCCGACCCCGACGAACCCGTCGACCTCTCCCTCGTTCCCGACACCCGCGGTCTGCCCGAACTGGTCGGCCGCGCGCTGGCTCCTGAACCCGCGGACCGCCCCGCAGATGGCAGGGCCTTTGCCGACGAATTGGCAACGTGGCTGGAAGCCGCCCGCAAAACCAACACTCCACTCCTTACCGCGCCTTCCAGCAGCATTACCACTCTGCCCGGAACACGCCCTTCCGCCGCCAGCCCTGTTCGCCGCGGGATCACAGCCCCCCTCCTCGCGGGGGTGGCCATCCTCATCGTCGCCGCAGTGGTCTACGCCCTCTCCCGGGGGAACGGCCCCGGAGATCCTTCCCCCGGGGCCTCCGGAGGCCCCGGCACCGGAAACCCGCCATCTCCGTTCAACGGGACCTCCCCCTCCTCCAACACGCCTTCCTTCAACCTGCAGGCACACAAGTCCGAGATGCGCAACGCCCTGATCCGGGCCCGCAATGACCTCGTCAGCGCCCGGCAGCGCAACGTCGTGCAGTTCCAGCGCGAAGTCATCGGCCGGGAGCGGGACTGGCAACCCTACCTCGCCCTCATTGATCACGGCCGCGGCATCCTCCCCCGTTTTCTCCCTGCCCGGGCTGACCTCGCCCTCGACGCTACCATGGTCGACCTGCTCAACCGCTACGCCATCGATCACCAGAAGCAGCTGGAATACCGGCATGCCAACGTCGTGAAGAAACTTCAACAGCAGGCGGTGGATACCCTGCGCAGCGCCAATGCCCTCCCCGGAAGCCGGCTCTTTGAAAGTGAGACCCATTGGATTGAGTGGCTCGGGGCGAGCCCGTTCGACATCCTCGCCCGCCCCCCTGATGGAGAGTGGGTCCTGCGATTCGGCCCGGAGGGCTCCCTTCCCATTCGCCTGATCTTCGACAGCCCGCCGAAGGCCGAAGTGATTGAGGGCAACTACCGTGAGAAAGGCGAACTCTCCATCACCGGGGACGGAGAACTGCGCATTGTCCGCGAAGGCGATTCCGGAAGCTTCACCCTGCGCTGGAGGGAACCCTGGCTGGAGGGGCGGGACCAGGATGGCCGCAAGGTTCGCTTTCAACGAAGGAACTTTCAATTCGCAGTCGGGGCAGCCCGCCAGCCCTCCTCACGCCGCTCCTTGCCCGAAAAGGACGAGACCCCGGCCACATTATCTCCTGCTCCACCGGAAAACCAACCCCGGGATCCACAGCTCGCCCGACTCCAGAAGCAGTATCGTCAGAACATCGAGATCCGCCTCGGTTCCTGGTTTCGCTCTTACGACAGACGCATCGGCGAGCTCCTCGAAAAGTTCGAGGCAGACCAGAGCTCCACCGCGGTAGAACTCCTCAAGCAGGAACGATCCCGCATCGCAGAACTCCAGTGGACCAAGGGCTACCTTGGACCTCTCGCCATCATGAGCAGGAACTTCGTCCCCCCCGAACTACGAAGCGCCAGGTCCCGGCTCGAGGCCCATGTCGCTTCCACGCTTGTGGAGCTCCAGGACACCTACCGTATCCACTTGCTGAAACTACGGCGCCTTCGCCGGACTGCCGGAAGCCACACCAGAGAGATTGATGAAGAAGTCGCTCCCTTCCTCATCCGGCGAATGATCGATCTCTCGGACTTCTACAATGCCGACCCCGGATCCGGGACCTGGTCCGGCTATTCCGCTGCCCTGATCAAGCCCGCCTTCGAGGCCATCAGTTCGAAAGAAGGCATCCGCTATACTGCCGGAGGAATCCTGCAACTGAATTCAGGCATCTTCGACCGGTCCGCCGGATCCCGCATGCGCGGCAAGGATCTCAATACCTACTACGGCCGCAAGTGGCCCCGCAGGGTGAATGACATCCCCGTCTACCAGAAGGCAGAAGAAATCTACATGGTGGGCGGCGTGCTCTGGGGAGTCGAAGAGCCGGGGACTGAAATGGCCCGCGTCACGATCACTTATCTTGACGGCAGCGAAGCCAAGCCCGTTCCACTCATCTTCCTCCACAACACCGGTGACTGGTGGACATCAAGACGGATCCCCGGCGCGGCCCTCGTCTGGTCTGGCAGGCGCCGGGAAACCGGCGGGCAACCCGGCCTTTACGAAACCAAGCTTGCCAATCCACATCCCGAGAGGCCCATCAAGTCACTCACCATTGAGTCGAGGGAGCGCATGGGAGGCCCCTTCGTCCTCGCAATCAGCCTGGACGGCGCCTCCGCAACGGCTCAATGAAATCATGCGATCCTCCGTCCCCGGAACAGAAACAGGACCGATCGTCATGCTGAGCACTCCGCCCGGCGCTCTCTCTTCCCCACTCCCCGCATGGCTCTCCCGTTTGCATCATCCATCCGGGCCGCGATCCGGGCCTATTCGGGTTGCCAAGCTTCCCACCTCCCCCTATCACCACTCCCCTATGAAACTGCTCAGCACAATCGCACTCGCGCTCGCGCTGCCCGGCGCAGCCCTTGCCGATCATCACAAGTCCAAGGACAAGGATGGCTTCTACGAACTGTTCAACGGGAAGGGTCTCGACGGATGGACCATCAATGAATCCCCCGACTCTTGGAAGGTGAATGATGGAAAGATCATCATCAAAGGGCCCCGTTCCCACCTCTTCTACAGCGGCAAGGTCAACAAGGCCAACTTCAAGAACTTCGAGGTCAAACTCCAGGTCCTCACCAAGAAGGGCGCCAACGCCGGATTCTATTTTCATACCAAGTTCCAAAAGGACGGCTGGCCGAAAAAGGGATTCGAAGCCCAGATCAATGCCACCCAGAGTGACCCCAAGAAGACGGGCAGCCTCTACGGAGTGCGCAATGTCATGAACAATGCGCCCCACAAGGACGACGAGTGGTTCGACTACCACATCTCCGTGAAGGGCCAGACCATCACCCTCAAGGTCAACGGTAAAACGACAATCGAGTATACACAGCCCGAGGGTGGACCCACCAAGGCAGAGCGGGGCGGCTTCGACCGCTTTCTCGACAGTGGCACCTTTGCCATCCAATGCCACGACCCCGGCAGTGAAGTTCACATCCGGAGTATCAAGGTCAAACCACTCGACTAACCGCAGATCCGCACACCCCGAGTCATCAGGACGAAAATCCAGAGACTCCCTGCAACGCTCCCTGGCCCGTGCCCGGGAGCGTTTTGTATCAAGCCTTGCGAGAGCATCCAGGCGGGGTGAGGCACAAGGGTGGGGAGAAGCGTTCCGTTCCAACCTGTCCCGGAGCGGACTCACCCTGCCCAGAACACCCCAAAGCGGTTAAGGATCGGCAGGGGCTTTTGGGGAATCCGGTGATCGATTTTCCAGTAAGATCCGCGTAAGCTGGTCGCGGGGACGATTGCAACCTGCACCCACCGGGCCTGCTGCTTGCTCCTCCGCTACTCATGGCAAATCACGACAGAGCGAATACCGACGGGTTCAAGGCTCCGGAACCAGCGGAACTCAATTCCCTTCTGCCTGCCTACGAGGTCAAACAGCTCATTGCCTGTGGAGGAATGGGGGCGGTCTATCTCGCCCGGCAGAAATCTCTCGACCGCAGTATCGCACTCAAGGTCCTGCCCCGGGAGTTTGGAAAGGACGACGTCTTCCGCAAACGCTTCGCGGCGGAAGCCAAGGCCATGGCCAGGCTGCGCCACCCCAATCTCATCGGCGTGCACGACTTTGGAGAGGCCGGAGGCTACCTCTACCTCACCATGGACTTCGTGGACGGCAAGTCGCTCTTCCACTCGGCCCGGGGAAAGGCCATCGCACAGCGCACAGCCGCGCGGGTCGTCCTCGGTATTTGCGAAGGTCTGGCCCATGCGCACAAGGCCGGAATCATTCACCGGGACATCAAGCCGGCAAATATTCTGATCGGATCTGACCGGAAACCTCGCATCGGGGATTTCGGTCTCGCCTGTCATGCAGATGGCGAGGAGGACAGCCGGCTCCATTATGGGACACCGCACTATGCCGGACCGGAGGTTGTCGAGGACCCGTCCCAGGCCAGCAAACGCTCCGATGTCTACGCGGTGGGTGTGATTCTCTACGAACTGCTCACCGGGGAGCTCCCGGGCAGCAGTTTCACACCTCCCTCCCGGACTACGGCGCAGACGGTCGACACCCGCTTTGACAAGATCGTGCGCCGTGCCATCCATCCCGCCCCTGGCCTGCGGTTCGCGGATGCCGGTGAAATGGCCGGCAGGTTGAAACCACTCCTCGACTCACTGAGCGGCAGGGGAAAGGGGGGACTCACGACCCCCGGGGAGGACAAGGGAGCTGCAAAGCTCCATACCGCGGATGAGGTGGAGGAGACCGACGAGCGCGCCTACCAGCAGAATGAGACCCTCGCGGCCATGGCTGCCAACGAATCGCGACGCTACGATCGCCAGATTGCGGTCAAGGTCCTCATTATCGCCATTCTCCTGATGACCCTGCTTTACGTGTGGTCGGCCTACAACCGTCGCAAGGGGGAAGCCGCCAGGGAGGAAGCCGCCGCCCTGCGTTTAAAGGAAGCAGAAGACCTGAAAGGCTGTCTCTTATACACATCTCCGAGCC
>CAWWCX010000288.1:0-5470 GCA_963935445.1 uncultured Roseibacillus sp. | reverse complement strand
ACGTGGGTTTCGCGCCCGATGAGGGCCCAGCCCCGCAGTTTCCGGTGGTCGGCCGCACTGAGGGCGGGGAGAAGGTTCTGGCCGTTCATGCCCTTTTCCGGTTGCAGTCCGGCGGCGGCGAGAAAGGTGGGAGCGAGATCGATCAGGGAAATCGGCTTGGTCACGATCTGGCCTGCCTTGATCCTGCCGGGCCAGCGGGCCGCGAAGAGAACCCGGGCGCCGAAATCGTAGCAGTTCGTCTTTCCGCGGGGAAATCCAGGCGCCCCGTGATCCCCTGAAATAACAAGCAGGGTGTTGTCGAGCTCTCCGATACGCTCAAGCTCGGCGATGATTTCCCGGCAGCTGAAGTCGAAGGCCATCGCTTCCCCGAGGTAGTCAGCGAAGTCTTCGCGCACCTCGTGAACATTGGGCAGAAAGGGCGGCATGACCCGGGCAAGGGCATCGGGATCAAGGCTCCACAGCGCCTTGCCGGAGCCCTTGGTCCACTTGCGGTGGGGGTTTGTGGGGTGGAACGAGTAGTAGAAGGGCTGCCCCGGCTTGCGCTTGGCGAGGAAGGCCTTGAAGTTCTGGCGGCACTCGTCGAAGAGTTTCTGTTTAGCCTCGGCAAGGGGGGTGTCCCCGGCGACGGCCTTGCTCACGTTCTGGGAAAACTGATTTACCCTGGCCCCAGCCGCCCGGAAGTTGTTTTTTCGCCCGCCCATGCGGTCTTCCGCGATGTGCATCTTGTGAGACCAGCCGATGTGATAGCCGGCCTCCCGGAGAAGGAGGGCGAAGCCCTTGACCTCTTTCCAGGGGTCTTGGGCAGGGTCACCGTGCCAGGGGCTGTGAAGCTGGGAGTGCGACCCATTGCGGAAGAAGTGGCGGCCTGAAATGAGGGCGGCGCGCGATGGGGAGCAGGAGGGGGCGGACACGAAGACGTTCCAGCCGAGGGCCCCGTCCTTTGCAATCCGGTCAAAAGTGGGAGTAGAGAGGATGTCGTTTACGGACGGCGCCCGGGGGTGCGAGTAGGCGGAGGCATAGCGCCCGAGGTCGTCGGCAAAAAGCAGGACGATATTCGGCTTCTTGTCCGCCTTGGAGACAAGGGCGGGCAGGCAGGTGGCGAAGAGGAGAAGGGCGAGGGTGCGTTTCATGGTCAGGCCAAACCTACGTCAGGGCGGGCGACCGTGAAATAAAGTTCGCGTCGGGTCAATGGCCTGCAGGCTTGGCTCGGAGAGTTGCCAATCAGGAAGGGGAGCGGTAAACCAGATGAATGCTCTGGAGGCTCATTCTAGCTACCGTGGGGTTCCCTGCGCTTCTGCCGGCGGCCGGTCCTGACCGTCCCAATATCCTTTGGATCACGAGTGAGGACAACAGCCCGTATCTTGGATGCTACGGGGACGTCCAGGCGCGGACCCCTCACCTCGACCGGTTTTCGGAACAGGGAGTGAGGTATCTCAACGCCTTCTCCTCGGCCCCGGTTTGCTCGGCGGCCCGCTCCACGCTCGTTACGGGGATGAATGCCTCTACCCTCGGTATTCACAATCACCGCAGCAGTGTAGCCGTGCCCGGGGCGGTCGTCTACTATCCTCAGCTCTTCAGGGAAGCAGGATACTACTGCACCAATAACTCCAAGACCGACTATAACATGTCGATCAATGGAAAGCGTGCTGGCTGGAAGGACGTGGGCTGGCACGAGAGCAGTGGCAAGGCGCACTACCGGAATCGCAGGGAGGGACAGCCCTTCTTTGCGGTCTTCAATACCACGCTTTCCCACGAGGGGCAGACCACGGACAAGGCCTATCACGGGCGGAGGAAGCAGAACCCGCCCCGGCGAATCGTTCCTCCCGGGAAGGTTGTGCTCCCACCCTACCACCCGGACACCCCGGTGCTGCGGGAAAACTGGTCCCGCTACTTCGACAATCTCTTCCTGATGGACAGGTGGGTAGGGGATAAGTTGCGGGAGCTGGAAGAACTGGGTGAGGCGGAGAATACGATCGTGTTCTACTACTCCGATCACGGCGGAGCACTCCCGCGGGGAAAGCGCAACATCCACGATTCGGGGACCCGCGTTCCGCTCATCATTCGCTTCCCGGAAAAGTGGAAGCATCTTGCGCCGGGGAAGCCCGGGGAGACAACTGACCAGCTGGTGGCCTTCGTGGATTTTCCCGCCACCGCTGCAAACCTCTGTGGACTGCAGATCCCCGGGATTTGGGAAGGAAGACCCTTCCTCGGACCAGGAGCTGAGGAACGAGAATTCGTCTACCTGTTCCGGGGCCGGATGGACGAACGCTATGACACGGTGCGGGCGGTTCGCACCAAGCAGCACCTTTACGTGCGTAATTTCTCACCCCACCGCCCCCTGGGCCAGGCCTACACCTATCCCTTCCGCGTCCTGGCCAGCATGGGATCCTGGTATGAGGCCTTCAAGGCGGGCAGGTGCGATGCCGTGCAGTCGCGCTACTGGAAGCGCAAGGAGCCGGAGGAGTTCTATATCATCGGGGACGACCCGTTCCAGATTCGCAACCTCGCCGGGAGCGAGAGGCATCAGGATGAGATCGGGATCCTGCGCGAAAAGCTGTGGGACGAGATGCTGAGGACGCGCGATACGGGATTGATCCCGGAGGGAATGTATGCCCGCCTCGCGGGCCCCGGGACCATTCACGAATACGCCCAGGGCAGGGAGTATGCGGCGAAGCAGGTCCTTACTGCCGCGGCCAAGGCCACCCGGGGGAACCTCGGGGAGGAGTTTTCCCTCTTTCGCGGATACGTCCGGCACCCATCGCCCCTGATGCGGTACTGGGGTGTGACCGGGGCCTTGGTTCAGGGGAAGGAGTCTGCGCCGTTGAAAGGGGAGCTGCGGAAACTGCTCAAGGACCCGGCATTCGATGTGCGGGTGGTTGCGGCGGAAGCACTGGGCCACCTCGGGGAGGGAGACAGGAGCCTCCCTGCCCTCGTCGAGGTGATCAACAAAGGAAACGTCTACGAGTCTCTGGCCGCGGCCAATGCGCTGGAGTCCCTTGGGCGGGACGGGGCCGTATCCATGGACAGGATCAAGGCGGTCCTGCCGGGGCAGGTGCGTGCGGAGGGCGCCCGGGTGGTGGAAGCGATCAAGAACATCAAGTGAGCGTGGACCGGCCGGGAATACTCCGGGTGCCGCCCCGGGGGGGAGGCGGCAGGCCTCTTTCGTTACTTCCTGCTTCTTTTCAGGTCCTGCAGGCGTAGCCCGTTGGCGGCCACCAGTTCGTCGCAGCGCTTGCGCAGCCGCGTCAGCGCGAGGGCGTGGTCTTCGGTCTGCGAACGGGCGGGGAGAGCCGCCAGGTTGACCAGTTGCTGGGGGTCATTCCTGAGATCGTGCGCAAACTCGAAAGGGGGCTTGTCCGGGCCGTCGACGAAGTAGCGGGCGTAGAGCCACTCCCGGTCGCGCACACCCTCCCAGCGCGGGATGGTCCGCGGAACCGCAATGAATTCGCAGAGAAAGTCGCGGCGCCAGTCCTTCGGGGTTGCTCCCCGGAGAATCGGGAGGAGGCTGCGGCCCGTGTGGCTTGCCGGCGCGGGGAGACCGGCGAGTTCCAGCATGGTGGAACCGAGGTCGCTGTTGAGGGCCATTTCCTGCGCGACCACTCCGCGTCTCTCGCGGGGAGCACGAGGATCGAACACGATCAGTGGAACGCGCAGTGACTGATCATAATGAGTCCATTTCCCGGCAAATCCGCGGTCACCGAGGTAGAAGCCATTGTCCGCCGAGTAGATGATGATCGTGTTTTCAGCGAGGCCCTGTGCCTGGAGCTGGGCGACGAGGCGCCCCATGACGTGGTCGATTCCACTCAGCATCCGGAAGTAGGCCCTCATGTTGGTCTGGTATTTCTCCGGGGTGTCCCAGCGCCAGAAGAAGCGCTGCCGGTTGAGCGACTGCTTGAGGAAGGCCGGCTGTGATTCATAGATGGCGGTGTCGTTGAGGCTCGGGAGGGGCATCTTCTGGCCTTCGTAGGCTCCATCCATCACCCTGGGCCAGGGGAAGTGGCCGATTCCCGGGCGCTTGTCGCCATCCTCGGCGTGGGTTGCATTGAACGAGATCTGCAGGCAGAAGGGTTGTTTGTCCCTCTGTTCCCTGAGGAACTCGATTCCCCAGTCCCCGAGGATCTGGGTGGTATGTCGCAGGCTGCCGTCAGCCTGCTTCTTGAAATAGGGATTCCGGCCGAGGCGGCGCCGGACGTCCCACATCCTGGCCGCACTTTCGCGGGCAATAGTGACGTGCTCCTTGCCGAGATGACCTGTGCGGTATCCGGCCGCCCGGAGGAGGGTAAAGTAACTGGTCGCGCAGAGGTCGGGATTGAGTGGACCGGGCGAGGCGCGGTAGAGGTGGCGGCGCTCGTAGCAACCGGTGAAGAGGCAGGCCCGGCTGGCCCAGCAGGTGGAGGTTGTCACGAAGGCATTCTCGAAGCGGACACCCTGGGCGGCCAGACGGTCAAGGTGAGGGGTCTTGACGATGGGATGGCCCGCGCAGCCCAGAGTGTGGTTGCGCTGGTCGTCGGCGAACAGGAACAGGATATTGGGCCGCCCCGGGCAGGAGCCGGACAAGAGCAGGAACAGCAGGAGAAGGTGGAGGCGTGCCATGAATGGAGAGCGTGTGCGAAGGCCGGAGGCGGGGAAAGCCGAAACGAGTTCACTGGCGATGGAAGCTCCCCAGTGTCGAGCCGGTGCGGCGGGAATGGCCTGCGGGATGAGGGATCGTCTCCCGGTCCGGGGCGGAGCCTGGTCGCGTGCTGCCTGAAGGCGCAAAGGGGTCAGCGGAGGGGCTCTGGTCCGGGCCACCAGGCGGCGAGTTGTGCGCTGAGTTCCTTGACTTTCTCGGTGTGCTTGGCGGCAAGGTCGGTCTCTTCAGCAGGGTCTCTGCTCAGATTGTAGAGCTCGACCGCCTTGCCCGGGACGGGCCCGCCGTGGTGCATGAGCAATTTCCAATCACCTGCCACCACGTAGCGGGTCTGCAAGCTGCGGTTGGGCTGATGGACATCGTGAATGTCGTGATCATAGGCCGCACCGAAGATGGCATTGCGTTTTTCCAGCTCCGCGGTGTCCCGGAGATCGAGCCCGGGCATGGTCCGGGGCACATCCAGTCCGCAGGCCTTCAGGATGGTGGGGGCGAGATCGATCGAACTCACAAGCGTCTGCTCGTCGAATTTCTGGCGGACCTTGCCAGGCCAGCGAATCATGATGGGGGTGCGAATGCCTCCCTCGTTGGGGGACCGTTTGGACCGCGGTGCATAGCGTCCACTGTTGGCGCTCTGGATCCAGCCGTTGTCGGTGACGTAGAGGACGATGGTGTTCTCCCGCAGTCCTTCCTTGTCGAGGTGGGCCAGCAATTCGCCGCAGGTCTCATCGAACCACTCACACATGGCCCAGTAACGGGCGATGAACCGGGAGTCGCTTTTCTTCCGGTATTTCTCGACTGTCTCTTATACACATCTCCGAGCCCACGAGACCGTACTAGATC
>CAWWCX010000287.1:0-5494 GCA_963935445.1 uncultured Roseibacillus sp. | reverse complement strand
CACACTGCATATCGTCGGCAGCGTCAGATGTGTATAAGAGACAGGCATAAAGTATTCTCAAGGCCCATTTCCCTTGCTGCTTAGGATAATTCGCCGAAGAAAGGCTTGCCTTGCTCATCGTCGGATCGTATTAGTGTTCATCCTAACAGGAATCGGAAAGTAATGAGTCAGAAACTCACAGACAGACAGCAGGAGCTCCTTGATTTTCTCCACCAATCTCACCGCGAGACGGGCGTCATGCCCTCGACGCGGGAGATTCAGGCCCACTTCGGGTTCGCGAGCCAGACGGCTGCGATGAGTCACCTCCGCGCTCTGGAACGGAAAGGAGTGATCAAGCGTCTGCCCGGGAAGGCACGGGCGGTGGTGTTTCCGGAGGAGTTGGAGCGGGAGGAAATCATGGATATTCCCCTGTATGGAAACATTGCTGCAGGTATGGCGCAGGATGTGCAACCGGAGAAGGATGGTTGCGTTTCGATCGATGTGGCCAGTGTTGGTGTCAGGCCCTCGACGAGGGTCTTCGCCCTGAGGGTCCGGGGGGACTCCATGATCGATGCACATATCTGTGATGGGGATACTGTTGTGCTGGAGATGCGGGAGCCGCGCAATGGGGATGTGGTAGCGGCGCTCATTGACGGCGAGACCACTTTAAAGCGTTATCTGCTTGAGCGAGGGGCACCCTACCTGCAGGCCGAGAACGAGTCGTATCCGGATCTCATCCCTCTCCGCGAACTGGTGGTCCAGGGAGTGATGGTGGCTCTTCTGCGTAAGGCGGCCTAGGAGTGCTCGTTCCTTTTCGTGTGCGTCTGGTCAGGTCCGCGCACACCGGCAAGGGGGCAACTCACCAGCCGAGGCAAGGGTGACGTTTCCGTCTTGTCGCCCTGAGCCGGCCCGGGATGCCCTGGGAACGGGACACCCTCGAAGTTCCGGGAAGAGGTGTCCTCCGCGGGAACAGTCAGATTAAAAAATTGCTTCGCTACTCCAGGGCCTGGAGATGGTTACATCCCCCATGAAGGCGCTGTTCTTGTGCTCTGGTTTCCTCCTTTTCGCTCTTCCTCTCCATGCGGACCGCTTTGAGCAGTGGGACCGGAACGGGGACGGCAAACTTCAGAAAGAGGAGCTGCCTCCCGGAGCCAGGCGGAACTTCGAGCGCGTCGACACGGACCAGAACGGGACTATTTCGCGGGAGGAGCACAACGCTTTCATACAGCGGGGTCGTGCTGACCGGGGCGCAGGTCATGACGATTATCGGATTGAGCGTAACCTGGACTATGTCGGTTCGGGGAATGACCGGCAGCGTGTTGACCTTTTCCTGCCCACAGCGAAGTCCGACTCGCCCCGGCCCCTGCTGCTCTACATTCACGGTGGAGGATGGCGCCAGGGCAGCAAGGAGCATGGATTCAAGCGCCTGCTTCCCTTCCTGGAGGCGAAGGGCCTGGCTGGTGCATGCATCAACTATCGTCTCAGTAATGAAGCCAGCTGGCCCGCGCAGATTCATGACTGCAAGGCGGCCATCCGGTGGCTCAAGGCGAACGCAGAGAAATACGGATATGATCCCGGGAAGATCGCCGTGTGGGGCACGAGCGCAGGTGGACATCTCGCAGGAATGCTTGGGGTCTCTGGTGATGTCCCGTCGCTGGAGGGATCCCTGGGGAAACACCTGGACGAGAACTCAAGGGTGGCTTGCGTGGTGAATTACTTCGGGCCGGCCAACCTGCAAACCATGGATAATTACCCTAGTTCGATCAGGCATAATGCTCCCGATTCCCCGGAAGGAAGGCTGTTGGGTGGTGCGATAACCGAAAAGAGCGAACTGGCAGCCAATGCCTCTCCAGTCACTCACGTAAGCAAGGGAGATGCTCCCATGATATTGGTGCATGGGACAGATGACAAACTTGTGCCCTATCCTCAGTCAGTTGAGTTCAGCAGGGAGCTCAGAAGGGAAGGTGTGCAGGTCGCGTTGATTACCATGGAAGGTGCAGGGCATGGTTTTCGCAGCGATCAGCTCGTCACACGGGTGAGCGCTTTTCTGGGCGTGCATCTCAGGGGGGAGACTGGAGAGATTGCAGACCACAGAATCGCCCGGGGCGATTGAGAGGCTGTGTAAAATGTCGAAGGACTAGTCTTCGTGTGAACGGGTCGTTGAGGTTCCCGAATGCATTCAAAGGCGCTCTACGAGATAGTTGATCATCTCCTGAGCCTGTTGGGCGTAGCTGTCACCGAAGAGCACGGTGTGATTGAGGACGTGGTACAGATTGTAGAGCTTGAATCGGTTCTCGTGACCAGGAGAGAGGGGCCACGCTTCGCGGTAGGACGCATGGAATGAGGAGGTAAAGCCTCCGAAGAGCATCGTCATGGCAAGGTCCGCCTCCCGGTCTCCGAAATAGACGGCGGGGTCAAAGGTGACAGGAGTGCCATCCCTGAGTGCCCCGGCGTTTCCACCCCAGAGGTCTCCGTGCAGCAGGGATGGAGGAGGCTCGTTTTCGAAAAAATGGTCGAGATGATCGAGAAGCGAGTCGGCACCCTGGAAGCAATGGCCACACTCTCTGGCGAGGTGCAGCATATGCCCGAGGCGGTGCTCTCGGAGAAAACTGATCCAGGATGTCAGGCGGGGGTTCGGCTGAGGAGTGGTTCCGATGAAGTTGTCCCGCTCCCATCCGAAATGGGTGGCGGAGCACCGGTGAAGACCAGCCAGTTCGCGACCGAGGCGTTCCTGCGAGTCGGCCGTCGAGGGCCGGAGAGCCAGTTGCTCCAGCACGAGGTAGGCCCGATTTGTGGTGGCTCCAGAGACCAGTGGTCGGGGGACGCGGATGGTATCGGTCGCCTGAAGGGCGGAAAGCCCCAGAAGTTCTGCCTCGAACATGCCTGCCCGCTTCGGGGAGTTGGTTTTGACAAAGTAATCGCCCAGGAGAAATGCTTCATTGATGCATCCGCCGGAGACCGGTAGCGGAGAGGCCTCCGGGCAGGTGCCGGTTTCGCGCGCGATGGTCTGCCGGATTTCCTCGAGATCGACCATCTCAGGGCAGGAGGGTCTCGATGTGGTCAAGGACGCCATGGCACCCGTCCTCGATGAGGTCGGCGACCAGTTCAAAGCCCGATGCGCCCCCGTAGTAGGGATCCGGGACTTCGTCATGTTCATGGTGCCGGCAGAAATCGGTGAAGGGGCGGACTTTTGCCCGGGCGGAGGGATTGGGAGCGAGGGCAAGGACCTCCCTGCGGTTGAAGTCGTCCATGGTCAGGATGAGATCGAAGCGTTCGAAATCCCCGGCCACGATCTTCCGGGCTGCGCCCGCGACCCTTATCCCACGTCGTTCGAGAGTTTCCCGCATACGCTGGTCCGGAGGATTGCCCGCGTGGGTATCGATCGTGCCAGCGGAGTCGCAGCGAATGCCGGCATTGGATTCATTCAGGGAGAGGAGGTGACGGAACACGTTTTCTCCCGCGGGCGAGCGGCAGATGTTTCCCCAGCAGACAAAGAGGACATGGAAGGTCCGGACAGGTTGGTTCGCCACGTCAAAAGGATGATCCCTGGGAAAGAGGCTGACAAGGCCGCTAAGGCTTCTGGCGCTTTAAACGAGTGCCACCCGCAACTTTTTGTTCGTCATTGAGTTCCATCTGTCACAAGGATACTACATGAAACCAACAGTTTTGATTGCGGTTGGCGCCGTTCTTTTTGGTGCAGCGGGGGGCTATCTGGTCGGATCCGGCGGTGGGAAAGAGGAGTCCCCGGAAGAGAGGAGTGAACGTCCGGTCCGGATGTCTACAAGTGGCAGGTCGACCGGAGGGAACGGATCGACGGCATCTGCCGGCTCACGGAGTGGCAGGCCTTCCGGCGGCCTCCGGGAGATTCTGGCTGAGCCGGGACAAACCAATCGAACGATGAGTTTGTTGCAGTATTATGCAGCACTCGACCCCGCGGAGTTCGAGTCAGAGATCAAGAAGTTGCAGGGACTTCCCATGTCGCAGCGCATGCTGGCGATGAATCTTCTTTTTTCCCGCTGGGCGGAGACCGATCCCGAGGCGGCGCTTGGGCAAAGCAGGCAGATGGGGTTTCCTGAGATGTTCATGGCCCGGGCGGGTGTCGTTTCCGGCTGGGCAGCTTCGAATCCGGAGGGGCTCGCCCAGCAATACACGAGCAACCCGGGAGACTTCCGGATGGGCCCCGGTGGGCGGGGAAGCGGCGATACGGTATCCATGATTGCCGGGGAGTGGGCGAAACAGAATCCCGAAGCTGCTCTGAAGTGGGCGCGCAGCCTGGAAGGACGGGAATCGGGGGATGCGATCTCCGGGGTCTTCAACGAGCTCGCCCAGGAGGACCCCCGTGGGGCTCTCAAGATGGCCGAAGCCTTGAGCGATGAGGAGCGAGGTGAGGCCTTTGAGTCGATTGCGGAGTCGTGGGCCATTACGGACTACGCGGGAGTGGACAGCTGGATTAATGGATTGAGCGGAGAGGAGCAGCTCGAAGCCCGCTTCGCGGCGATCGATTCCCTGGCCGAGGTGAGCCCGGCGCAGGCTGCCCGGGAAACGGGCAAGCTACCCGCTGGCGAGGAACGCGATGACCTGGTGGCGGAGGTAAGCCGCGAGTGGGCACGTCAGGATGCCGGTGCGGCTTTCGATTGGCTGACCTCTTCCGGGAGCGAGGAGGCTGTGGAAGAAGGGATCGGGCGTGTGGCAGGTGCGCTTGCGCGTGAGGATCCTGAGCGAGTGCTTGAGTATATTGACTCCCAGGACGAAGGAGAGATGCGTGACAATGCGGTGCAGGGATACGTCTACGGGAATCAGGGTGCCGCTCCGGCCGAGACCATCAAGCTGGCGGAGACAATTTCAGGCGAAGAGTCGCGCCGGAGAGCTGTTACCCGGGTAGCCTATGACTGGGCCCGGGAAGATCCCGCTGCGGTAATCCAATATCTCGAGACTACTGACGTGATTGGAGAGGAATCCCGGGAGCGGATTTCCCAAATGGCTGAACGGGCTGCAGCTGGAGAGGACGTCGGGGGGCGTGGATTCGGCGGTCCACCCCGGGGTCGGCGCTAGGATCTTGAAGGAAAGGTCGGTCCTGCTCTTCGGGCTTGCAACAGGGGGTCGGGCGACGACTCCGGCCTCATCAGGCAAAGAGTTGGCCTGTTTGGGCGGCTGGGGTGCCGGATGCTGCCGGAGACCAAGGTGTATGCAAAAGATTCTTCCGCTTTCCTCGTGGGGTCGATAGAACGTCGGGGCATCAGATGATCAGCGCGAAGAATCTTTCCGAGGAACAAGTTACGGCGATCAGGCAATGGGCGGAAGACGGTTCGCAACTTGCCGACATCCAAAAGCGCCTCAAGGGGCAGTTTGGGTTGAACGTCACATACATGGACACACGTTTTGTCGTTCTCGATCTTGGGATCGACATTGAGGCGGAGGGGAGCGAGGAAGATACGGAACCTCCCGCGGAGCCGGTGGAGGCCGAAGTGCAGGTCGCTGAGGACGAGTCCGAAGTGGAGAAGGAGGTTGAGATTCT
>CAWWCX010000286.1:0-5497 GCA_963935445.1 uncultured Roseibacillus sp. | reverse complement strand
TGTGCGAGTCCCCCATGTTGCAGGAAATCCGGGCGGCCGGGGGCCCTGGCTCAGGATTTGGCCGGGGAAAATGTAGGTATGGGTATCGATATTGGTGGGCTGTTGTCCGTCCCTGTAGGCCACCGCCCGGACAGTCTCGGTCTTTCGGATGGTGAGCGGTCCGGTGTAGAGCGTGCCGTTGGACGGAGATGGTTCGCTTCCGTTGAGCGTGTAGTAGATCGATGCTCCAGGGGTTGCGGTGGTGATCTCGAGAGGGAAGGGGCGATCATAGAACCCGCGGTTGGGATTAAACTTGGTGTCGGCAACGAAGGCCTCGGCATCCGGTTCTCCGGAATTGGGTTTTCCCGGGGTCGGCTCGAGAAAATAGCCGGTCGAAGACCGCCCGAGGTCGGTGCCTGTCAGCTCGGCCTGGAGAAGAAAGTTGCGGTCACCGGTGGTGACTTTTGCTCCGTGCAGGGCGAGGACGTTACCGGTAGCTCGCAATTCGGGGACCGCCAGGGAGGCACTGAATTCCGCGACTTCCACCGCCTCGCGGTCCGGGCGCTCGGCAAGCGCGGTTGCGTCCCAGGAGTCGTCTGCAGGCAGATTGTCGCGCATGATCTCGATGCCATTCAGGAAGGCGCTGGCTCCGTCGTCGTAGCGCATGAAGAGACGCAGCTGGTCAAGGCCGTGGTCGGCAGGCAGGTCGAAGGTCGCCCGGACGAAGGCGGAGGGATTGGCCTCGGACATCTCACTCCTGAGATCTGTGGCGAGGAAGGGGCCGAAACCAACGGGTTTGCCCGGTCTGGCCGTGCCATCGGCGAGCTGGGCGATCTCCCTCGCGTCGAGGGCGACGTCGTAGAGAGCCACGTCGGCAAGTTTGCCGGTGAAGTAGGCCGGTGCTCCCTGCACACGGCGACCGATCACGAGGTCTGCCGCGTTCGGGCCACTGATGTCCGTGTTGATGGCAAGATCGGCGGTCCCGCTCTTGGGATCAAGTTGTCCGTCAATGTAGAAAAGGATGTCGGACGTAGTCGGGGTTGCGTCCTGCCCGTAGACAATCGCCACGTGGTGCCACTCGTTGTCGGTGAGAATAGTCGAGCCGATCGTGTAGCCGCCCTGAACTTCACAGCGAATGGCACCCAATGTCCCATTGGTTGCGGAATTGTTGATGCGCACATGATACTTCCGGGAGTTGCTGGCGCTGTCGCCCCAGGACACGATGCCGTGGCTGGAGGTATCGGTCGTCCTGATCCAGAACACGATGGAGCGGGAGGCCGAGCCTCCAATTCCAGGGAAGGTGGTCTGCACGTAGTTGCTGGTTCCGTCAAAGCGCAGGGAGGATTCCGGCCCTCCTGCCACCGCGGGGGCATCCGTATCCCAGTAGGTCGAGTCATCCCCGGTTCCCACCAGCGAGCCGGGGAAGCTCCCCGATGTGTCGCGGGCAACCGTTCCAAACCCATCGTCGAACGGCCAGTGATTGAGCGGAAGATTGACGGTTGTTCCACCGTCCAGATCGAATCCCAGACCAAAGCTGCCCGGGATCCACGATTCGTCGTCCAGGGACGTGCCTGTCCAGTCCGGGGGGAGCTCCCCGGCGCCGGTCGGAACGAGATATCGGAGTGGAGCGTTCGCAGGGAGGAGGACGGTTTCCCGAGCCCTCTCGCCAAGTCCGTATGAAATGTCGGCCCGTTGTCTTGGAAACTCCCGGTCCCGTGATCCAAACTCGGTGAGGATGGTCCTGCGATCCGGTGAGACCAGGGCAAGGTAATCACCGCTGGCATCGAGCTGGAAGCTGGTGTGCAGCTCGCCCTGGGCTGCGGTGCGGTCCTTGCCTGAGGCAAAGACGAGGAGGTAGCCATCACCCGCAAGGGACACCCCGGCAGGGAGGATCCACTTCTGCAGATTGTCGGGATCATCGGTGAGGGCGTAGCCCGCGAGCTGGAGAGGGAAGGGGTCTGGATTGTGGATTTCGATCCAGTCGGGGAAGTCCCCATCCTCATCCGCGAGGACGCCGTCATTGCTCGCCATGAACTCGGAAATGCGTGGCTCCGCGGTCACTGGAAGGGTTGCCACAAAGAGAGCCAGAAGAAGGCTGGCCAGGGAAGTCGGCGGACAGGGGGGGGTCATGGGTTTGTCAGCGAACAGAGAGTGGAGGGACACTCGGCCCGGAGGCGGAGTGTCGCTTGCGGTAGCGTTCGCGAGCGAGCCTAAATTGTGGCAACCCGCTTATTCACCGTGAAATCCATTGCGAACCCGGGAGCGGGGGGCTGCCCCCGGTGGCCCCGGAGCTGACCCCGGCGGCGGATTTTCGCCATCGCATGCCCCAGCCTGTGAGCTACAATCGTGCGGAGCCATGCGCCTGAGTACAAGTCAACTAGCAGCCGCACCTCTTGTTTTCCTCATTCTCGTGGAGGGCGGCGCGTGCGCCGGGGAGGAATCGGAGGGCGGCGAGGCCGAGAAGGTTCGCGCGCTCTTCTCCGAAAAGTGCCTGTCCTGCCATGGGCGAGATGTTGGGAAGCTGAAGGGGGGATACGACATGCGGACGCGCCGCGGACTGCTGGCGGGCGGAGAATCCGGGGATGCCGCGGTGGTTCCCGGTCATCCCGGGCAAAGTCCTCTCGTTGCGGCGATCCGGTGGTCTGGGGAGGATCTCGAGATGCCGCCGAAGGAGAACGACCGTCTGACACCGGGTGAGATCGCTCTGGTGGAAAAATGGATCAAGGCGGGAGCGGAATGGCCTGCCCGCCCCGCAGCGGTGCCGGTCCAGAATGCGGAGTGGGCCGCGCCGGATGCCGCCGGGCGCGTGCGGGTGCCTACCAGCGGGGGTCTGGATGCTGACTGGACGAACCGCCGTTATGCGGCCGAGCACCTGTGGGCCTTTCAACCGCCTCAGAAGGTGAGCGTGCCCCCGGAGGCCAAGCACCCGGTAGAGGCGTTTCTCGCGGCAGAGATGCGGGCGCGGAAGTTGCCGGCCGCGGGGCAGGCCTCCCGGCATGCGTTGATGCGCCGGGCGGTCTATGGCCTGACCGGGTTGCCGCCGACGCCTGAGCGTGTGGCCGGGTTTCTCAAGGACCAGAGGGCGGAAGCGTTCTCCCACCTGATCGATGAGCTGTTGGCAAGTGTGCACTATGGAGAGCGCATGGCGCAGCATTGGCTTGATGTGGTGCGGTATGCAGACAGCGATGGATTTGCGCGTGATGAGTTCCGCCCCGGGGCGCACACCTACCGGAGCTATGTGATCCGGGCCTTCAATGAGGACAGGGCCTACGACCGGTTTGTCAGGGAGCAGATTGCGGGGGACCAGCTGGAGCTGGCGGGGCAGGAGGCCCTCGCCTACCTCTGGATGGGTCCTTGGGAGCAGACCGCCATGAGCGTAGCGGCGGTGACGCGGCAGCTCTGGCTGGACGATGTGACCAACAGTGTGGGAGTTACCTTCCTCGCCCAGCAGCTGCGCTGCGCGAAGTGCCATGATCACAAGTTCGATCCGGTTCCCACCCGTGACTATTATGCGATGCAGGCCCTGTTTGCAGGGACGACCCACGGAGGAAAGGTGGGGAAGAGCGGGGGAACGTATCACGTGGCTGCCCGCCCGCCGCAGCCGATCCAGATCCTGCAGGGTGGGGCCCTGGAGAATCCCGGGGAAGAGGTGAAGCCCGGCGCGCTCAGCGTGCTGGCGAGCACGGCTTCCCACCGTTTCGAGATCTCGCCGCGGGGGCGCCGGGCGGCCCTGGCCGAATGGATCGCTGATGCCCGCAATCCCCTCACCGCTCGCGTGATGGTGAATCGTGTCTGGCAAATGCACTTTGGACGGGGCCTCGTGGCCACAGCCAACGACTTCGGTCGGATGGGCGCGAATCCCAGCCATCCGGAGCTGCTCGACTGGCTGGCTTTGTGGTTCATCGAGAATGGCTGGTCGGTGAAGAAGCTGCACCGCCTCATCATGACGAGCCCAGCCTATCAGCGAAGCAGCACCGCGCTCGACCGGGTGCTGGTGAACAAGCTCGATCCGGATAACCGGCTCCTGAGTCACTTTCCAGTCCGGCGCCTGAGCGCGGAAGAAATCCGAGACAGCATGCTGGCGATCTCGGGGCAGCTCAACAAGAAGGTGGGTGGGCCGAGTTTCCGGGCTGAGATCAATTGGGAGGTGGCCTTCCAGCCGCGACGCCTGATGGGTACGATCGCCCCGCTGTATGAACCCTCCCCGCTACTGGCCGAACGCAATCGGCGCTCAGTATACGCTGCCCGTCTCCGTAATCTCGGTCATCCCTTCATGGAGGCGTTCAACCGTCCGCTGGCCGAACTCTCCTGCGACGGCCGGGCCGAGACGACGGTGACCCCGCAGGTCTTCACTCTCTGGCATGGAGAGCTGGCGCACGAGCAGGCGCTGGCCCTTGCAGACCGCCTGCGTAGACAGGGCGGAAGCATCGAGCAACTCGTTGAGCGAACTTTCGTGGCGATCTATGGGCGCCCTCCCGGAGAGGCGGAACGAGTGCGGTCCGTCCGGCACGTGGCAGAGATGACCGCGCTGCACCGCGACCACGCGCTGGAGAAGCGGCCGGTTCCCACCTCCGTTGAAATCGAGGATGTCATCGAGAAGACCGGGGAGCTGGTGAAAAAAACCTACCAGCTGAAGACGCTGGAAAACTATGAGGATGATTTGCGCCCCTGGCAGGTGGATGAAGCCACGAGGGCGCTGGCGGACCTCTGCCTCGTACTCTTCAACTCAAGCGAGTTTCTCTATGTCTATTGAGCTGCCTTTCACGAATCGTCGCAACGTTCTGTATGGACTGGGGGCGACCATGGGCACGGTGGCCCTGAACTCCCTTCTCCATGGCGGGCAAAGAGGAGAGCAGAAGCGGCCGGGTGGGGCGGGGCCACACCACGTGGCCCGTGCCAAGAACTGTATCTTTCTCTACATGGAAGGCGGGCCGAGCCATATCGATACCTTTGATCCCAAGCCCAGGCTGGCCGAGCTGGACGGCCAGTTCTTCCAGCGCAAGGGGCGCCTCCTCTCTGCCATGGCGAGTGGGAAGCGCCGTTACGTAAAGAGTCCCTTTGGGTTCCGGCAGGCGGGACAGGCGGGTCACTGGATCTGCGATCGATTCGAGCACCTTGCCGGGGTAGCGGACGAATTGTGCATTTATCGTGGTGGCCAGGCGGAGTCCATCAATCACCCGACCGCAAACCTGCACATGAACACCGGTAACCGCTTTGGAGGTGATCCGGCAGTGGGTTCGTGGATTACCCATGGGTTGGGAGCGGGCAATCAGAACCTGCCCGCCTTCGTGGTCTTGCCCGATGTCTACTATCCCCAGGCGGGCCCTGCGAACTGGTCCAACGGATTTCTACCGGCTGAGCTCCAGGGAACGCCCTTGCGGGCCAAGGGTTCTCCCATCC
Organism: uncultured Roseibacillus sp.; assembly: GCA_963935445.1. Classification (GTDB taxonomy): domain Bacteria; phylum Verrucomicrobiota; class Verrucomicrobiia; order Verrucomicrobiales; family Akkermansiaceae; genus Roseibacillus_B. Next base: position 118 of record CAWWCX010000286.1, on the reverse strand, counting down.
TCGATCTTCACCCTCCGCAGCATATGACCCGCAGGATGGAACGCAGGAACCTCGACCTTCTCTCTGACCTGGAGAAGTCCCACCGGGAGCGTCATCCCGATCACGAGGTTCTCGAGGC
>CAWWCX010000285.1:0-5565 GCA_963935445.1 uncultured Roseibacillus sp. | reverse complement strand
TCCCTCCCGGACGTCCACCTCGTAGGCCTGACCATGTTCGGTCACAGGGGCGACAACGCCTCGATTCCCACTCCGGGTTACAACTTCCCCCTCCAGGTCATCGGAGTTCTCCTCCTCGTCGCCACCGTGGGTGTCGTCGCCCTCTCCCTCAAGAAGAAGGAGCCCCGCCCGGAGGATCCAGACTCATGAACGCCGCGCACTGAACAATGGCCTCCCTTCAGGAATACCTCTTCATCTCCGGACTGCTCTTCACGATCGGTCTGGCCGGGGTTCTTGTGCGCCGGAACATCATTGTCATCTTCATGTGTCTGGAGCTCATGCTGAGCGCCGCAAATCTCACGCTCGTCGCGTTTTCCCGATTCAATGTCAGCGCCAACGGCCTTCCCGACTACAACGGACAGGTCCTCGTCTTCTTCATCGTCACGGTGGCTGCCGCCGAAGTCGCTGTCGGCCTCGCCATCATCGTCGCTCTCTACCGCGCTCGTCAGACCGTGGACGTGAAGGACCTCACCTCGATGAGGGGATGAGTCAAAGAATATGATCCTGAGATCCTGAAAATGATCATGCCCATCAGCCTCGAAGATCCCGGAACCCGACCGCCCCAACGGGCCCGGAGGGGATCCGCGTCGGGAAGCGGGACACCAGAAGTGCCTTCCCAGGCTCAACTTCACTCCACGTGTCAACCCACCCGGCTCGCCTCAGCAGGCACCTGGGTCCACGGAGAGAGCGGTAGCCCCGGGCCATTCAGGAATCGTGCCGACAGCCCCAGCATCCATTGACCCGCGATGTTCGAACTTCTCTCCTGGCTTCTGCTTCTGCTCCCGCTGTTCTCCGCAGCGACGATCCAGCTGTGGCTGAAATCGACACCTGACACGGCGGTCAGGATGTCGCTCTTCTCGGTTGCGACCACCTTCCTGATCGCCCTGATTCTCCTTGGGAGTGGCGACACCGGGACCTCGATCAAGTGGGCCAGTGCGGGCAGCTTCCACATCGAACTCGGTCTCATCATCGACAGGCTTTCCAAGGGCATGATGCTGGTGGTCACCGGGGTCGGCATGCTCGTCCATATCTTTTCGCTTGGCTACATGAAGGACGATGAGGCCAAGGCCCGCTACTTTGGCGGCCTCTCCATCTTCATGTTCTCCATGACGGGCATCGTGCTCGCCAGCAACTTCCTGATGACGTTCATCTTCTGGGAATTGGTGGGCTTCAGCTCCTACCTTCTGATCGGACACTGGTTCCAGAAAAACTCCGCTGCCGAGGCCGCCAAGAAGGCCTTCCTGGTCAACCGCATTGGCGACTTCGGCTTCATGATCGGTATCCTCATGCTCTGGGGCCTGCTCGGCACCTTTGCCTTCAGTGAGATGTCCGATGGCGTCCACAAAATAGGTGCGAGCCACGGAACACTCTTGGGAGTAGCCGTCCTGCTCATCTTCTGCGGTGCAGTGGGCAAGTCCGCCCAGTTCCCACTTCATGTCTGGCTGCCTGATGCCATGGAGGGCCCCACTCCGGTCTCCGCCCTCATCCATGCCGCCACGATGGTTGCGGCCGGAGTCTACATGCTGTTCCGTCTTCAGGTATCTGCGGGGACCGAGGTGTTCGAGGGCTTCGCCGGCACAACCATTGCGTGGATCGGGGGGATCACCTCTCTCCTGGCCGCCCTCATGGCCACTCAGCAGGACGACATCAAGCGCGTCCTGGCCTACTCCACCCTCTCCCAGCTCGGCTACATGGTCATGGCCGTGGGTCTTGCCGGCGACTACGGCGGTCCCGCCGGCATGTTCCATCTCTACACCCACGCCTGGTTCAAGGCGCTCCTCTTCCTTGGCTCAGGTGCCGTGATCTACGCCTGCCACCACGAGCAGAACATCTGGAAGATGGGCGGCCTCGCAGGCTCCATGCGCAAGACCACCATCTTCTTCGCAATCGGAACTGCAGCCCTCATGGCCGTTCCCTTCCTCACCTCTGGATTTTATTCCAAGGAGCAGATCCTCTACGCGGCCCAGAAGGAGCATGGCGCCCTCTTCCTGGTCGCGGGAATCGTTGCCTTCCTCACACCCTTCTACATGATGCGCCTTTTCGTGGTCGCTTTCCTCGGCAAGGCCCGTTCTCAAGGGTCCGAGGGTGCCAAAGAAGTCCCTGCTCTCATGTGGATTCCCCTCGCGGTTCTCGCGGTTCTCGCGGTCCTCGCTGGCTTCAAGCCAGTGGCCGAACTTCTCTCCCCCGTGTACGAACACCATGCATTTGAAGCCAATTCCGTGTTCTGGGTGTCCCTTATCGCCCTTCTTGCCGGGGCCGGCGGCGGCTTTGCGCTCTACCGGGGCCGCGATTCAGACCCCCTCGCCGGCAACCCTCTCTGCAAACTTTTCCGCAACAAGTTCTATCTCGACGAGCTCTACCTCGCTCTCGTGAAGATCTTCCAGGATACTTTCGCGGCGATCATCCACTTCTTTGACGAGTTTCTTATCAGCGAACTCATCGTTGGGGGACTCGCGCGCAGCGCCTCCGGAATGGGAAACTTTTTCCGCCGCCTCCAGAACGGCAATCTACAAAGCTACGCCGTCCTCTTCGGGGCGGGCGTTCTCCTCGTCATCTACTTCACCGTTTTTGCCCGTTAAGATACGATGACTCTCTTCCTAGTCCTTCTGCCTCTCCTCGGTGTCGTTACCATTCTTCTCGGTAGCGATCCACGCCGCACGGCCAGGATCACCTCTGCCCTCATGCTGCTCTCGGGGCTCTCCCTGGCGGGGCTCTGGGCCCTCGGCGTGCGCGATGGGCTTTCCATCGCCCCGGTCGTCCTGTCCACACCTGAAATTCGCCTCGGCCTTGGATTTTATGACGGAATGAGCGTCGTCATGGTTCTCCTTTCCGTCCTCGTGGCCTTCGCCGCGGCACGCTCAGGTGAGTGCGAGGACCGGCACGCCCGGCTCTGGAACATCTCCATCCTTCTCATTGCGGCGGGAGCCGTCGGAGCCTTCCTGTCCACCGATCTCTTCTTCTTCTACGCCTTCCACGAACTCGCCCTCATTCCCACCTTCCTCATGATTGGCATTCTGGGGCGCGGCGACCGAAAGCAGATCGCATGGAAGGCGACCATCTATCTCGCCTTCGGGTCCATTGTTCTTCTTGCCGGACTTCTCTGGCTCGTCTCCGCCAGCGGATCGTCCACCCTTGCCTTCGACGATCTCCTGGACAGCTCCATTCCGGTGGAGGCGCAGCGGGGCATCGCCCTCTTTCTCATTGTGGGCTTCGGCACTCTCGTTTCCCTCTTCCCGTTTCACTCGTGGGCTGCGCCGGCCTATGCAAGCGCCCCCGCGCCCGTTACCATGCTCCACGCCGGAGTCCTCAAGAAGTTTGGACTGTACGGACTGTTCCGTCTCTACCCAGCGGTCCCGGCAGGCATGCACGCCTGGCTCGACATCCTGGTTATTCTTCTCATCGGCAACATCCTGTGGGTCGGATTCGTCACCATCAACCAGAGGCGCCTCGATGGCATGCTGGGCAACTCCAGTGTGATGCACATGGGCTACCTCTTCCTGGCATTCGCGGCCCTGGTAGAGGCTGGATCTGAGCTTGCCAACCCCATCGCCAAGCCCGCTGCCGTTCTTCTCATGTTCGGTCATGGCATCACCATCGCCATGCTCTTCGGACTCACCGACCGAATCGAACGGAGGACTGGCACCCTCGAACTGCGTGAACTGGGTGGACTTGCCGGCAAGGCACCCTCCCTGGCCTTCCTGTTCGGTCTCGCTGCGATGGCCTCCATCGGATTGCCCGGCCTCGCCAACTTTGCGGGGGAGGTCATGGTCTTCCTGTCAGGGTTCAGGGGTTGGGATCCTGGCGAGCCTCTCGGCGGGGTTCAAATCGCCACCATCATCGCCCTCTGGGGACTCGTGATCAGTGCCGTCTACATGCTCCGCGCCTATCGCCGAATCTTCCATGGAACCGAGGTCCCTTTCACCGCCACAGCTGCTGACCTCAACCAGTCCGAGCGGGGACCCGCCATCCTCCTCGCCTTCACGCTCGTCGCAGTCGGCCTGTTTCCCAACCTTCTCCTCAAGTTGATCGAGAATCCCGAGGACAGAGCCGCCATGGAGCAGAGGACCATTGCCGCCTCCATCAGCGCGGCGTCTCCCGCTTCTCCCGGAACCGAATCCCCGACTACCGATAACCAATAATCCATGCCTGCCTACTGGTTAGAAGCCTTCGTGGTCGCCCTCGGCCTCCTCCTTCTCATGATGGAGGCCTTCGGTAATCCGGCCAGCAAGGAACTCATCCGGAGAGTCGCCCTCGGCGGGCTCATCTTCGTTCTCGTTCCCTTCTACTTCGCGGTTGCTCCCTCGGAGGATAATGCCGAACTCGCCCGCTTCTACGCCTACGACAACTGGGCCATCTTCTTCAAGCTTCTCGCCCTCCTCTCCACCATCCTCGTCCTCTTCATGTCTTACGACTACCGGGGAGTCCTGAACCAGTTCACCGAGGATCCCGGTTCCGAACATGGCACGGGTGAATACTATGCTCTCCCCGTCTTTGCCTGCGCCGGCATGATGTGGATGGCCTCGGCGCAGGACCTTGTTTCCATCTTTGTCGCCCTTGAACTTGTCACAATCACCTTCTACATCCTCGTCGCCTACATGCGTCGGCAGGTCGGGTCCCTCGAGGCCGGGGTGAAGTACCTCATCCTCGGCGCACTCTCCACCGGATTTCTCGTCTACGGAATCGCCTGGATCTACGGCATGACCCAGACCACCAATCTGGAACAGATTGCCCTGCAGCTTTCCTCGACGCTGGACAACCCCCTTGCATCCAACCCCTCCGGGCTTCTCTTCGGCCTCGCTCTCCTTGTCCTCGCCCTCGCCTTCAAGGTCGGAGCCGTCCCAATGCACGTCTGGATTCCCGACGTCTACCAGGGCGCTCCTACTCCCACGACCGCCTTGCTTTCGGTCGGGTCCAAGGCTGCAGGCTTCATTGTCGCCCTCCGTATCCTGGAGCCCTTTTTCGCCTCTGAAATCACGCGTGGCCAGACGACCATGATCATTCTGATCCTCGCATGCGCGACGATCCTGCTGGGGAACATGGCCGCCATCCCACAGGTAAATTTCAAACGTCTCCTCGCCTACTCCTCCATCGCCCACGCAGGTTTTGTGCTCCTCGCGATTGCCGCCTGGCACCCCGGGAGCGAAAAATCACTCAGCACGCCCCAGGTGGTCTCGCTCTACCTTGCTACCTACCTGATCATCACCCTCGGAGCCTTCTTTGTTCTGGTAGTGATCCGCGGCTCCGGGGAAACCGAGGAGATCAGCGCCTTCGACGGCCTCGCCCAGCGCAATCCACTCCTCGCCCTCTGCACCACCATCCTGCTCGCCGCTCTAGCCGGACTACCTCTTACCGCGGGCTTTTTCGGTAAGTTCTTTGCTTTCCAGGTGGCGATCACCTCGGCTGCCACCACCAAGATGCTCTGGTGGGGCGTAGGGATCGGATTCATCGGAGTGGCAGCAGGGTTCTACTACTACCTCAAGGTCTGTCTCTTATACACATCTCCGAGCCCACGAGACCGTACTAGAT
>CAWWCX010000284.1:0-5613 GCA_963935445.1 uncultured Roseibacillus sp. | reverse complement strand
ATCTAGTACGGTCTCGTGGGCTCGGAGATGTGTATAAGAGACAGGCTCTTTCTCACGACGCTCTCCCTGCCGGGAACCCCCCCGCCGGCGTCCGCGGTGGGAAGCCATTCAAAACCGAATATTCTCCTCATCTACACCGACGACCAGGGCTCCGTAGACGCGAACTGCTATGGCGCAAGGGACCTCGCCACCCCCACCATGGATCAACTGGCAAAGCAGGGCGTCCGCTTCACCCAGATGCTGGCCCCGGCCGCGGTCTGCTCGCCCTCGCGGGCGGGGCTCCTCGGGGGGTGCATTCCCATGCGCCTTGGAGCTCCCGGAAACATTTCCTCCGCCCGTGGCGGCAAGGGCCTCTCTCCGCGACTCTACCTGCTTCCAGAGGCCCTGCGGGATGCCGGCTACCGGACCCATCACGTTGGCAAATGGCACCTCGGCTACACGGACGATACCATGCCCAACGCCCAGGGCTTTGAGACCTCCTTTGGTCACATGGGTGGGTGCATCGACAATTATTCCCACTTCTTCTACTGGAACGGCCCGAACCGACATGATCTCTGGCGCGACGGGAAGGAGGTCTGGAGGGATGGCGAAGGCTTCGGGAAGCTGATGGTGGAGGAGGCCAAGGCTGTCATTGCACGCGAGGACGAGCGCCCGTTTTTCATCTACTGGGCAATCAACTGGCCCCACTACCCGCTGCAAGGATCCGACAAATGGCGCGCCCACTACCGGACCAGGAACCTTGCGCATCCCCGCGACAAGTATGCCGCCTTCGTTTCCACCATGGATGAACTGATTGGCCAGGTTATCGCGCACCTCGACCGGACAGGAAAACGAGACAACACCATTGTCATCCTGCAATCTGATCATGGACACTCGGTCGAGGAACGGACCTTCCGGGGTGGAGGCAGCTCAGGGCCCTACCGTGGCCATAAGTTCTCCTTCCTCGAGGGCGGGATACGCGTTCCCGCCATTGTCAGTTGGCCCGGCACTCTCCCCGAGGGGGAGGTCCGGGAACAGTTCGTCACCGGTTGTGACTGGTTTCCCACCCTGACGAAATGGGCCAGGGCCCCCCTTCCCAAGGACATGAAGCTCGACGGCAAGGACATCAGCGGGGTGATCCACTCCCCCGAGGCGCCCTCTCCACACAAGGACTTCTTCTGGACCCAGGACTTCAGCCGGAACAAGAATGCCCCCTGGGCGGTCCGCCGGGGAGACTGGAAGCTCCTCCATCGGCCACTCGACCAGGTCACTCCGTGGAAAGGCGGCAAGGCCCCCGGCTACCTGCTGGTCAACCTTGCAGAGGACCCCGGGGAAGCGACCAACCTGGCCGACAGGGAACCCGCCCGCCTGGCAGGGTTGAAAGATCTGGCCAAACGCTATCAGGAAGACCTCCTCTCCGATTTCCAGGCAGTCAGGAAGTCCGGGGAAAAGGAATCCCAATGAACCCTGCCCACACACCGTCACGCCTCCAGCCCTGCTTCATTCCTTGAGAGTTCCGGATGGTATCCCCCGTCACATCTGCGAGCATCCCTGCCGTTCCCCGCCTGCCACGTTTCCATTGATTGGCCCTCTCTTCTTGACCTGATTGCCCACCTATGTCCGCACCGATTGACTCAACAAGCAGCACCATGAAAAGGCGGGCCTTCCTCAGGAGTGCGGGCGTTGCCTTGCTGCTCCCACAGATGGAGAGCATGGGACAAGTGCCCGAGTCGGATTCCCCGCGCCGCCTGCTCACGATCGTCAATCATCTCAGCTTTTATCAGCCCAAGCTGATACCAAGTAAGGACGGCGCATTCGGCACAACACCACCACTGCTCACCGAGTTGTCTGACCAATTCAAACACCTGAAGGTTTTCAGCGGATTGGACAACCCAGCCGTGCAGAACGGTTTTGGCCACACCCCGTGCGTCGGCATCCTCTCCGGTTACTTCAACAAGCTCCACCGCAAGAACCGGCTCTCCATTGACCAGGCGATCGCCAACCTGATCGGCGCCGGCACACGCTTCAAGTCGCTCGTCTTCCAGGCTGGAGAAAACCTCAACTTTTCCCAGATCTCCTGGGACAGACATGGCTTGCCTGTTTACCAGATCGATTCCCCTCGCAAGATTTTCAACCTGCTCTTTCAAGTGGACGAAAACGAGAGGACCCAGCGGCAGGTCCTCGCCGAGGATCGCAGCATTCTCGATGCCGTATCCTCCCAGGCCAGGTCCATGGAGAAACACCTCAATGCCACCGACCGGGCCAAATTGGATGAATATCTCACCTCCGTCCGCGAGGTAGAGCAGACCGTAAAACGTCGCGCCTACTGGGCCGAGCGTTCCAAGCCGTCGGTGGATTACGAGCTCGAGGACTTCAACCGTAAATCAGTCGACGGCTATGTGGGCACCCTTCTGGACTTGGCCGTGCTGGCCCTGCAAACTGATTCCACCCGGGCTGTCACGGTACAGATTCCGTTTTGGGAGGGCTTCAAGGAGCCCGGTCTCAGCGGCAACTACCATGACCTTTCCCACCACGGCCAGAAGCCGGAGAAGATCGAGAAGCTACTCATGCTGGAGCACGCAATCCTCAAGCGGATCAATGCCTCGCTCAACACGATGAAGGAACGCAAGGCAGGCAACAGCTCCCTGTTTGACCAGACCACTACCCTCCTTACCGCCTCCATGGGCAGCGCCAACTCCCATAACTTTGATGACCTGCCCGCCCTCGTGTTCGACAGCCGCATGAGGACCCCGGGCTCTTGGCAGAAGAAGGCCGCACCCATGAGCAACTTATATCTGGGCCTGTTGCAGCAATTTGGAGCTGAATGTTCCCGTTTTGGCGAAAGCACCGGGGCCTTCGACATGTTGGCATGAGGCTGTTTGTTTACACGGCGCTGCAGGCAGGCGTTCTCCTTGCAGGCATTCTTAAGGCGGACCCCACGCTGGAAGGACTCTTTGCCAAAAACTGCGTGAAATGCCACGGCCCTGAAAAACAGAAGGGCAAGGTGCGTCTGGACAAGCCGATCGGCGAACTCTTCGCCGACCGGGAGTTGCTGGAGAACATCGCCTCCGTCATCAAGGCCGGGGAGATGCCCCCGGAAAAGGCACCCCAACCGACCGCTGAAGTCCTCGCCAAGACCCTGCAAATCCTGGAGAGCCGCATCCTTTCCCAACGCCCGGACAACCCCCTCAAGCGACTCACCCGGGCCGAATACACCAATACACTCCATGACCTCTTCGGGGTGGAATTTGATTTCACCGGGTTACTGCCGCCCGATCATGTGGAGCACGGCTTCGACAAGTTTGGCGAGTCCCACCTGATGTCACCGCATCAGGTAATGGCCTACCTCAAGACCGCCCGTTTCGTCGCCGAGCGGGTGTTGCCGGACGGGAAGCCCGCAATGAGGGCATGGGAATTCGATGTCCGGCATTTCCACGGCAGCAGGGACTTTGCGACTGGCGGAGGCGGGGATTACCGCGATGGGCAAGACTATGTTCTAACCGGCTTTCGCCCCTACCGCAGCAACCTGCATTTGTCCATCGAGCTAGAGAGCCACAAGCAATTCGCCGTTCCTGCCTTCGGGGTATACCGGGTAGCAGTGAAGGCCCATTCGGACAAATCCCGGGAAGGCGAGATCATCGGGATCAATCTCGGGGACGGGCGGCATCCGACCAGTTTTCGGAATATCCGCAGGATCCCCATGCCGCATGGGTCAAAAGGTTTTACCACCGAGCTCACTCTCAGGGCAGGTGACCAACTTGCCTTCACCTTCGATAGCGCCCGCGTGCCAGGCAGGAGCCTTACCAAGCACGAGCACAAGGGGCCCGCCATGCGGTTCTCCCAAGTGACGGTAACCGGCCCATTGACGGAACAGTGGCCGACCGCAGCAATGCAGACCATCCTTCCGAAGCCGGACATGACGCCAAGAGAGCTGGTTGATCACATTGCATTGTTGCTCACCCAGCGCCCGTTGGCAGCGGAGGACCGCAAAGCATTCGTCGGAATCGCGCGGAACCAGGCGACGTCCGGAGCCTCGGTGACCGCCACCGCCCGCAGCGTCCTGACCGCCCTGCTGGCCTCGCCACATTTCATCTACAAGGCCGAGTCGTCTCATTTAACCGGGGTGGAGCGGGCCCACCGCCTTTCCTATTTTCTCTGGAACTCCGTCCCGGATGCCTCGCTTCTGGCTGCCGCCCGGTCCGGCGCCTTGGCCAAGGACCCGTCGACCCAGGTCGAACGGATGCTGAATGACACCAAATCCAGTCGCTTCATCGAAGACTTCACGCGCCAGTGGCTGCAGCGCGACAAGGTAGACGACTTCGGGCCAGATGTCCGCGTCTACAAAAACGTGCGCCGAATGACAGTCGACTCCATGGCCCGCGAGGGCCGGGAACTCTTCCGTCACCTGCTCGAGCAGGACCTGGGCATGGAACACTTCATCGATTCCAACTTCGTCATGGCCAATGACCGGCTGGCCCGCTTCTACGGGTTGCCCGCAGTGCAAGGGGATGCCTTCATTCCCGTGAAGCTGCCCAAGAAAAGCGAACGGGGCGGGCTCGTGGCTCAAGCCGGTTTCCTGAAGCTCACTTCTACCGACTTTGCCACTTCGCCAATCCACAGGGGTTCGTGGATTCTCAAGAACCTCTACAATGAAACCATCGAACCGCCCGCCGACATCCTGATCAATGAGCCGGACATCCGGGGCACTACCACCATCCGCGAGGCCATCCTCAAGCATCAGGAGCTCGAAAGCTGCTCCCGCTGTCACTCGAAAATCGACCCTCTCGGTTTCGCTCTGGAATATTACGACCCGGTTGGGCGTAAGCGGAACGAGTATCGCCACGTGCAAGAAATCGATGCCCGGAACGGGCCAACCGCCTTCCAAAAGAAAATCAAGTTCACCACGGTTCCCATTGAGTCCGCCATGAAACTGCCCGACGGTCGGGAGGTCCGCGATCTGCCCACGCTCAAGGCCGCCCTCATGGCTGACAGGAAGCGCATTCTCAAGGGCATCATCGGCAAACTCATCAGCTACGCCCATGGCCGTAAACTGACCCTCGCCGACAACCCACATATCGAACAGGTCTACAAATCGATCGCGCAAGAGGATTTCTCTCTTCGAGCGGCGATCCATGCCATCGCAGCGCACCCTGCCTTCGGCAAAAAATAACTGAGAAAATCCAGCTCTGACATCATCATGGAACCCAAAATAAATCTGCCCTTGTTGCTTATGCTCCTGCTTGCTCTCCCGCTATCGGGTCAGGCGGCTGAAAGACCCAACATCGTCCTTATCATGGCGGACGACCTGGGCTTCTCGGACCTCGGGTGCTACGGAGCCGAAATTCGAACTCCCCACCTCGACCAGCTCGCGAAGGATGGCCTGCGGTTCTCCCAGTTTTACAACACCGCGAAGTGCCACTCCTCCCGGGTCTCGCTCCTCACCGGCCTCTACTGCGACCAGGCCGGGAGCAACTCGCTTTCGCGCGGCGCGACCATCGCGGAAGTCCTCGGGGCAGCCGGATACTCTACCGCAATGTCGGGCAAATGGCACCTCAGCAGGAACCCGGTGGATTTCGGCTTCGACCACTACTGGGGCCACCTCTCCGGGGCCACCAACTTCTTTACCGGGGACAA
>CAWWCX010000283.1:0-5618 GCA_963935445.1 uncultured Roseibacillus sp. | reverse complement strand
CGAACCGGCCATCGAGGCGAGCAAGAGTACAATCGAGGGCCTGGTTGAGGCGATCGTGGGTCTGAAGCAGGCGGACAGGCAGGGCGGACAGGGGTAATTTGCCGGCGGGTTCGAAACGGGGGCAAGACCGCTTCCTTGATAGTGACCGGGCCCTCCTTCCGGCGCAAAATACGAAAAGAATGAAACAATCGAATGGAGAATATTCGCTTCTGGTAATATCTCCAAAGATGATGTTGATGAAAAGTCGCGTATCCAGCGTTCGCACGGTCTGTGCTATTTCTACAGTCCTGATTGCTCAGGTCGGTGCCGAATTGTTCATCCATGAGCCGTTCGACTATCTGCCGACAACGGAGGCGAATAATGGCCGGTTTTTTGGTGATTCCTCCCAGCCTTATGATGCCGGACTTGGGCTTGGGGACTGGTCCCACCGGGATGCCGGGGGCAACGGGACCCCGAATGGGACGCCCCCGAACAATGAGGGGGACGTTGCTGATGAGGGAGTTGCCTTCATGGATGCGCTGGGCAACGAGCTGCCGGTTTCTGGTAATGCTTACGAGCGGCGGCTTCGGGTTGGCCAGGTTGCGGCGAGCGCCCCGATCGACCCCGCCGCAACGATTGGCCTGACTGCCGACAATTCGACGATGTGGATGAGTTTTCTTTTCCAGGATTTTGGGTTCAGTGGGCCGGATTTCGGGATTGGCCTGCACTCCGAGAAGATGGTCAGCGATGACAACCAGGGTTTGGAAAGCCCGGGGCACGGGATTGGTTTCGGGATTGTCGCCAGAGGGGGACAGAGCAGGCATATCCGGACCGCGGTCTATGAGAACTCGACGGCTGCCTCGAGGCTGGCTGCCGAACCCACGCCAACCTTTAACGGTCCGGCCGGGAGCGACGTCTTCCTGTTGGCTTTGAAGGTGAACTGGAACCCGGAGGGCACTCCGGACGAGATCTATGCCTTCATCATCAATGATATCACCACCGAACCTGAGGAGGATGATGCGATGGTCATGGACACCTTTGACTTTGACCTGGCCACCCAGCAGTCACTGGACGTTCTCAACTTCAGCGATACCCAGGTCGGATATGTGGACGAAATCCGGGTCGGAACGAGCTTTGACGCGGTGATGGGCCGGGTCGCGGAGAAGTCTTCCCCGCAGCTGAGCGTCGGGGTTTCCGGGGGGAATCTCCAGATCAGCTGGAACAGCAATCCCGGCTCTTACTACGTCCTCTGGAGCAGTGCGAGTCTCGATGCAGACCTCTCCCAGTGGGAGTCGGTCAACGTGCCGGGCTCTGTTGAGGTGGATGGTGTGTTTCAGATTCCCCACAGCGCACCGCGCAACCAGCATGTTATTGCCCGGCCCGCTGATACGGCCCGGTTTTACCGCTTTGAGGAGCTTCCATTGCCCCCACGCACTGTATTCATGGATGACTTCGAAGACGGAGGCGCCGGATGGAATGCAGGATTCGATTCCGTAGATGTGGAGCAGAACACCCTCTGGGGGCGTGGAGCTCCGCTGGTTGGGCCTCCATCGGCTTTCAGCGGTTCCGCATGCTTTGGAACAAATCTCGATTCGAACTACGGGGTGAACTCTGCCAGTTGGCTGAGGAGCCCGGTGATCGATCTCACTGGAGATGCCCGAGCGACCCTCAGTTTCCAGCAGTGGGTGGAAATCGACCCCTTTGACGACCTGGACGGGGGATCGGTCCGGGTTCTTGACGCCACCAGTCTTGAGGAGCTGGCCGTGCTGACGCCCCCGAGCATCAACGGACTCGACCTCCTGGAGTGGCAGGTGCAGTCGTTTGAGTTTCCGGAAAATGCGGTGGGCAGAGAGGTCGTACTTGAGTTCCTCTTTATCAGCGATGGTGACAACGTGCTGGATTCCCCGGGTTGGTTTATCGATGACGTGATGGTGACAGTGCCTTCCTCCTAGGGTCAGCGAATCGGTCCGCCAGAGTCCTCCCGGTGTCCAGGCGGGAGGACGAATCGTTTCATCGCGAGGGTGATGATAGGTCTTGCGGGCCGGGGAAAGGGAGGCTAAACCCGCGGCGCATTTGCTGGCTCCGGCCGAGGCAACTGCAGGACCTTTCAGACCGCTTCGAGGCTGTCTGAGAGGCCCCGTCGGACGATTGGAGACCGCCGTGTGCCGATCGTGACAGCTAAAGCCAATGTAGCTCAGGGGTAGAGCAGGTCATTCGTAATGATCAGGTCGCCGGTTCAAATCCGGCCATTGGCTCCACCTTTGACTGGTGGGCGTTCGGAGAGGGAATTCCGGCCCACGGCGAGGGTGACTGTGGCTTCGGCTGGAAAGCTGATCAGTAATCGCATTGCGCGGAAACCGGCAGACAGTATGTTCACCAGCGTAACGTGCATGGGAGGACGGTTTCACAAGTGCCTGAGCCTGACCGCGATTCTTGGAGCGGGGGTGGTGGTTGCGGAGCCTGCTCCTGAGAAACCTGAGTTTTCCCGCAACGGGGGAACGTTCGTTGAGCCATTCACCCTGCGTTTGTCCACGCCCACCCCGGACGCCCGCATTGTCTACACCACGGACGGGACCCTGCCGGGTGAGGAAAATGGAAACTCCTACAGGCACCCCGTGCCTATCTCCGGAACGATACAGGTTCGTGCGGCCACCCTACGCGCGGGATACCAACCTGCCGTTGCCACTGAAAGTTTTGTTCAACTCGCGCCCGACCTCGCAGATTACGAATCAGGACTCCCCATCGTGATCGTGGAAAACTTTGGAGCAGGAGCGATTCCCAACAAGGGCTGGTCCACCAACACGCAGACGGGGGGTGGACTCGTGCAATCGGCGCGGCAGCCGGCCTATCTTGGTGTGATTGCCCTCGATTCCGGGACCGGGAAGGCCTCGATTCTCGCAGCCCCGGACTCGGATTCCCGGATCGGAATCCGGGTTCGAGGTGCCTTTTCGTCAACATGGACTCCGAAGCCCTACAGTTTCGAGACCTGGAAGCAGAGCGCGGATGCGGACCGGAAGGTTGACCTGCTGGGTTTGCCGGAGGACTCGGACTGGATTCTCTATTATCCCCATCCAAATTACGACCGGACCATGCTCTACAACACGTTTATCTGGGAGCTGAGCCGGGGCACCGGCCGCTATGGGCCACGGTTCCGTTTCGTAGATGTCTTCGTCAATGAGAACGGCGGCCCCCTGAGATTGGCGGATCGTCGTGGCATTTATGCCCTCGCCGAGAAAGTGACCCGGGGAGGAGATCGCATCGATTTTGACAGACTGAGTGAAGATGGCTCGTCCGGGGGCTGGTTGCTGGGTATCAACCGGATGGACCCTGAGCCCGCGAGCGGCTACCCGACGGAGAACGGTGCGAATTCACCCCAGTTTTTTCATACCGCAGGCCCCAACAGGAATCAGGAGACTCCTCCGAATACGGCCGGGAGAGGGGACGATATCCCGCGCCAGTATAATGCCTTCATCAACTTTGAAGACCCGAACGGTTACCGGATTCTACCCCGTCAGCGGGATACGATAGAGAGCTGGTTTCGGCGCTTTGAGAATGCGCTCTATGATGATCGGCGATGGAGAGACCCGAACAGGGGTTATCGGCGTTACCTGAACACCAGGGATTTCATTGACTACTTTCATCTGCTCAACCTCGCGAAACAGGGCGATGGAATGCTCCTGAGCATGTTTCCCTGGGTGTCGTCCGGGTCGCGCAAGCTGCACATGGGTCCGATGTGGGATTTCAACAACGGAGCCTATGGAAACAGTCCGAGGTCCACGCTCTTCTTCCGCTCGGACCGTCTCTGGTATCCTCGCCTGTTTGAGGATCCTGACTACCGGGTCGAGCACATCGACCGCTGGTATGAGCTGCGGGAGGATGTGCTTTCAGACGAAAACATGATGACAATCATTGATCGCCAGGTGGAGATGCTGCCATTAAGGCTGGTCGAGCAGCAGGGGCTGTCCCGGACTTCGTGGCGCAATCGGGTGGAGGGAATGAAATCGTTTCTGCAAACCCGGGCTGATTGGATAGACAGCCGGTTTTTCGGTCCTCCTGAATTCAGCTCAGGCGGAGGAATCGTGGGTCCAGGCCACTTCTTCACCCTGCGCTCCTCGCGGGGGGACGGATCGGGGACCATCTTCTATACTCTCGACGGGACCGACCCCCGGCTCCCTGATGAAAGTGTCTCAGAGGGTGCTCTTCGCTACGATGGTGGGATTTCACTGGGGAGATCCGTGCAGGTGAAGGCGAGGATTCTGGATGGGGGCGAATGGTCGGCGCTGGGAGTGAGAACATTCGTAACAGGGGTGCCTGCCAGTAAGGACAATCTCGTGATCTCCGAGATCATGTATCATCCCGCTTCTCCGCACGCGGAGGCTGAGTTTGTCGAGGTAGTGAACAACTCGGAAGGGGTCGTCGACCTTACAGGGGTTTCCTTCGCGGACGGGATTCGCTTTTCTTTTCCAGCGGGGATGCAGCTCGGTGCTGGAGACGAAGTCGTGGTGGTTGCCCGCCAGGATGCGTTTGAGGCTGTCCACGGTGCGGAGATTCCGGTCGCGGGCGAATTTGAAGAGGCAACGCGCCTCGAGAATGCCGGGGAACGGCTCACGCTGACAGGTGCAGATGGCCGCGTGATTGTCAGTTTTCGCTATAATGACAGATATCCGTGGGCCGAAGCGGCGGACGGGGGGGGCTTCAGCCTGGTCCTGCGAGACCCCGGGGGTTTTCCTGATCCCGAAGACCCCGCGCACTGGCGACGGAGCGGGAGTATCGGTGGATCACCTGGTGCTGCGGTGCGGAAGTCCTTCAGGGGGGATGCCGGGGCGGACGAGGACCGGGATGGCCGTAGTGCTCTGCTTGAGTATGCCTATGGAACATCGGATCAGGACTCAACCGACCAGAAGCATGGGCTGGTGGTGCAGATGAGCAGGGGAGGGTTTCTGGAGGTCATCTTTCCCCGGGACAGCTCTGCCGAGGATGCTCAGATCGAGATAGAGGTCTCGGAAGACCTCCTGGAGTGGACGCCGCTGGATGAGGGGCGGTTGGAGGGGCCGCGGTCGGTCAGCCCGGAAGATGTTCCAAAGGAGCGATGGAGGCTGGGGCGGCCGGATGCCGGTCTTCGCTATCTGCGAGTACGAGCCAGCCTTGTTCTTCCGGATTGAGGATTTTTCTTGTGGCGGTCGTTCGGGGAAGTCCTAACGTGCGCCAGATCGTTTTTTGACCATGTGGCGCCTCTCTGTTTTCCCCATCGCCTGTTGTTTTCTGGTGGGTTGCGGAGGAGAGGAGCAACAGACAGTTTCGGAGGAAAAGTTGGCGACTCCAGGGGGAGCGCTTGAAGAAGAGGTGCTTGTTCGCTCCGGAAGTGCGTCAGGCGAGACTCTTTTTGAGAAGCTCGATTCGAGCGCAACCGGACTGGAGTTCCTGCACCTCTGGGCACCGGATAATGAGTACCAGGAGCTTCTGCAAAAAACCGGTTTCACCGGGGGAGGGGTGGCGCTGGGTGACTTCGACGGTGACGGGCGTTGCGATGTCTTTCTCACGCGGCCCCATGGCGGAGGAAGGCTCTACAGGAACCTCGGGAACTTTCGGTTTCGTGATGTGACGGCGAAGGCGGGGGTGAAAACGGCAGGGTCCTGGTG
>CAWWCX010000282.1:0-5668 GCA_963935445.1 uncultured Roseibacillus sp. | reverse complement strand
TCTATCGCGTGGAGGAATTCGAGGCTCCTCCACTTGCGCTCTTCTCCGAGACCTTCGATGGCGAAGATCCGGGCTGGACGACGGGATTCAACCCGGAAGATACGGAGATGGACACCACCTGGGACCTCGGTGACCCCGCGGGCGGGCCCTTTACCGCTCCTTCGACTGCCTTCAGCGGGACAAACTGCTATGGCACCAATATCCTCGGTGACCACGGACACGGCTCCTCGGTGTGGCTTCGCACTCCAGTGATCAATCTCACCGGGGCGACCGAGGCCACCCTGACGATGATGCACTGGGTCGACATCGATCATTTCGAAGACCGCGACCTCGGAAGCATCCGCGTTCTTTCGGCCGACACCTCGACCGAACTGGGCGTTGTGGAGACCGGCATCACCGGGTTCAACACGGACGGGTGGGAGGAATATTCCGCCGCCATTCCCGCCGCCGCCCTTGATCAGGAAGTGGTGCTTGAATTCCTCTTCGAAAGCGATGCTGAAGAGACCGACCAACCGGCAGCGGGCTGGTACCTTGACGATGTGCGCGTGACCGTGCCCGCCCCCTAGTCCCCACTCGGGACCCGGGCGGACGCTCTCCAGTGATCAGCAACCTCGGAGAATTTCTGCACAAACACCCTGATACCCTTGACGTTGACCAGGGTATCAACGGTGCACGAGGCCGAGGGGCCTCCTTGCCTTTCGCGCCCGACAGACCACCGGGGCCACCGGAATCGGAATTGCGATCGCCGGTCAATCAGGTGCGTTTCCCAGACTCTCCTGCTCCATCGCCCGGTCACGCCCTGAAGGGTATCCAGGCTTCCTTTTGACGAGGACCGTCCTAGTTTTCTCCCGATTCCAGCGCCTTGCGCTCAGCCTCCAGCTCGGCTTCGAATTCCGCCTCTTCACGAGCCCGGCGCTCTTCCTCGGCGGCTTTTTCGGCAGCCTCTTCGGCCGCTTTCTCAGCAGCCTCCTCGGCAGCAATCTCAGCCTCGCGCTTCTCGGCTTTCGCGGCCTCGCGAGCCATGCGCTTCTCTAACTTCCTCTGCTCGCGCTCGCGACGCTTGTGATCCTTGCTGGGGGTAAAGGCCATGATACGTGTTCTGTGTTACAACGGGTGCTGAGAAGACTCTATGAAAAATATGCGGGCAATGCCGATCACAAATCATAATTACGCCTCACCCTCCCCCGCCCGGCAGGCGACCGGGGCCGCAGGACTCGGAAATACGATGGAAGCAAACGCGACCGTCACCGCCTCAGACACCTGCTTCCGCCTTGTTTTCCCAACCAGTTCCGGCCTCTCTCTGCCAGTTGAAGCGTTTCCTCATCCTGCTCCTGGGCCTCGGCCGTGTCAACCCGGCTGAGGCAGGCACGCCCATCCTGTGGTCCCTGCGCTCCCCGAGAAACCGGCCATTCCCGGCGAAGCGCCCCGGCCTCCCATCGACGCCTTCCTCGATCGGCTTCTCGCCAGCCCACGCCATGGCGAACACTGGGCGCGGCACTGGCTCGACATCGGGCAGTATGCCGACACCCAGGGCAAGACCCAGGGCCGCGATCACAACGCAACGGCGGAACCTTCGTCTCCTGGTCCGCGGGTGCAGGCAGTCAACCCTGGCGGCGCTCACGGCGAGAGCGATGAATGGTCGTGGAAGGCTCAATCCGGGGGCACAACCGGACACGACTTCCACGCCACCATTCTGCACCTCCTTGGCCTCAATCACGAAACTCTCGGCTTATGTCACGACGGTATTCGCAGACGACTCACGGATGTCCACGGCCGCGTCGTGAAGGAAATTCTCTCCTGAAACCACACGGCTTCCTTGCCTGCACCCATGCCTTTCCACCCGGCAGGTGGTCAGGAGCCCGGAACGGGAAAGCAATTCCCCGACACTCCAATGACGGGATCAGGGCTATCATGAAAAAAACTGCAAAAAGAAAAAATCCCGCCTGCGCTTCCGCGGTAGTAGGAGTAACAGGCAGTCAATCAACGGAGTGAGATCCAAGGTCCTGCATCAAAAAGAAACTTAGAACCTCGGCCTCTGCGATCTCACCCCTTGTGAAGACTGCCTCCTTTTTTGCCGAGGAAAGAAGAACGATCCCGCTCACCGCGGTAAAGGCTCGCCCCCCGAACCTGCGATCATTTACCCGGCTCGAACTTGCCAGGTTCACCATGGCAGGCATCCGAATCTAGCATTCGGGAATGGAAGCTGCACTCCCACCTTCCCTGGCCAGCAAAAAACCGGCGCGCAGGAAGAGAGATGAACTGCCTGAAGCAGGATGACGCACAAGGGCAGAAGCAGAAAACATGCAAACTGCCCAAGAAGGAAGCCGTGGAGCTCGCTGCCTTGTCCGCCCACCGGAAAGAAGAGTGCTTAGATTCTTGCCCGCGAGTTGGCGGATGCTACACCTAGCCCGCTCTCTTCACTTTACATGGAACTGTCACAGAGCGGGGTCTGGAGCGGCCTCTGAAAGACATTCCCGACTCTCCCCTTACCGAACTCACGTCATGAATACAAAGTGCATTGCAATATTTGCAGCCCTCGGTCTCCTGAGCGCATCTCCTTCCGGAGCCAGTCCCCGGGTCTGGAAGGACTCAACCTCGGGGCGGACCCTCACCGCCGAATTCGTTGAACTGACCAAGGAGGCGGTCAAGGTACGACGTTCCGACGGCAAGATTATCGCTATCCCACTCTCCCGCCTCACCCCGGAAGACATCACTTTTGCCCGAACGGCGGCAACAAGCGCCGGGGCCGCAGCCAATGACTGGCCGAGCTGGCGCGGTCCAAAGCGTGATGGCCACTCGCCAGACAAGGGACTGCTTAGGAAATGGCCCGCAGATGGCCCGAAACTGGTATGGACGTTCAAGGATTGCGGGCGGGGCTACAGTTCTCCGTCAGTCGTGGGTAACCGCCTTTACTTCACTGGGAGTCGCAAGGGGAAGGCCGAGATTATCTGTATTGATGCCGGAAGCGGCGAGGAGGAATGGTCCGCCCCCATCGGAAGCGATCCCGAGAAGGGCTACAATACCGGCTGGGGCGCAGGAACGCGGGGCGCCCCCACCGTCGATGACGGACTGGTATACGCGATCAACGCCAACGGGGACCTGTTGTGCGTGACAGCCGACAAGGGGGAGAAGAGGTGGAGCGTGAACCTGGTGGAAGATTTCGGAGGGGGCATCCCCGGGTGGGGCTACTCGGAGTCTCCCCTCGTGGATGGAAACAAGATTATTGCCACTCCGGGCGGAGGACAGGGAGCCATCGTGGCTCTCGACAAGAAGACCGGCAAGACGATCTGGCAAAGCAAGGATCTCAAGGACGGCGCCCAGTATTCGTCCGTCATCGTGGCCACCGTCCAGGGCAAGCGGCAATACATCCAGCTCTTCATGAAGACACTCGCCGGGGTGGACGCCGAGACGGGAGACGTTCTATGGACTTCAAGCTGGCCCGGGCGCACGGCCGTGATCCCAACCCCGATCTATGTCGATGGCCACGTCTACATCAGCTCAGGCTACGGGGTCGGCTGCAAGCTGGTCGACATCAGCGATGGAAAGGCCAGGGATGTCTGGGAGAACAAAGTCATGAAAAACCATCACGGTGGGGTGATCCGGGTGGGTGACCACGTCTACGGGTTTTCCGACGGTCCCGGCCTGGTCTGCCAGAACATCAAGACCGGAGAACAGGTCTGGAATGCGCGCGGGGAGGGCAAGGGCAAGGGTGCGGTACACTATGCCGATGGGATGCTGATCTGCCTCGACGAATCGGAGGGATCCTGCTTCCTCGCCAAGGCTTCCCCGGATGGATTCGAGGAGCTGGGACGCTTTTCCCTCCCCAGCAAGACGAAGCTCCCCCGCGGTGGTGGCAAGATCTGGACCCACCCTGTCGTCGTGGGCGGCAAGCTCTACCTCCGCGACCAGGACATCGTGCACTGCTTTGATGTGAGCGGCTAAGCCACTCACACCCGGTCTTCGGCAGGCACCCGGGATTGGGGGCCGTAAATCTCTCCGTCACCCCGCCTTTTCAAGGGCTTCAAGAGATCAAGCCATCAGGGAACGGCGTATCATGGCCCCTTCACCTGCCGGTTCCAACTCGCGGTTCCGTGCAGACTTGTTATAATCCGGCCCGAGCCGCTACTGCGGCCCAACCTCTGAGCTCACCGTGCCCAAGCTCTCGCTGAATCCTCCTCCCTGGCTGCGCACCATCCTGATCGCAGCTGCCATCGGGCTCGGCGCCGTTGTCATTCTTTTCCCGGCATGGCTCCCTGACGAAACGAATGCTCCCATCGAGGACCGCGCGGTGGAGGTCATGCAATCCGCCCTCCTCGCGTTTGCCTCGGCCCTCTTCTTTGCCACCGCTCCCCACGCCGGTCCATTTCGTGCTGTCTACCGCTCACTCGCACTGCTGAGCGTCGCTCTTCTCATTGCAGAAATCGAGGGGGCCATCAACGATGTCATTGCCCCCCTCCGGCACGAGTATCTCATCGCACCCCTCCTCATCTGGACCGGGCTTACCCTCTCCCGCAGGCGCCGGGCGACCCTTCATTTCATCGGCTTCGCTTCGCGTCACCCCGCCTCCGGGTTTGTCCTTGCCGCCATCATTCTCGTCTACGCCTTCGCACCCGCCTTCGGCTCCAAGGCCTTCTGGAAAACCTCCCTGGGAGCGACCTACGACCCAGAAATTCCCTCCATCTGCCGCGCATACCTCGAACTCCTCGCCTGCTACTTCGTGCTGCTCGCCGCGATCGGGTTCTGCCTGCCCCTTATTCGAAGACGCTACCAGATGTTCACCGAACCATGACCCGCAAACGAACAAAAAGCCCACTCAAGACACTCCAGCGGGGAGTTGAATACGGGGCCTTTCTCGTGGTCGACAACATCATCCGTCTCTTCTCAATCGCCGCCATCTGGCGCACCGGCGCCCGCCTCTCCACCCTCGGGCACCTCTTCGCATCCCGCCGTTCCATCGTGCGGAGCAATCTCCGCACCGTTCTGGGCCGGGAGCCCCGTGAACAGGAGCTGACCAGGCGCGAACGGGAGGCGCGCGAGCTCATTCGCTACTTTGACGACCCGTCCTACGCCGTTCCGGAAGCCCTGCAGTCCGGAAAGAACTGGCGCCCAATTTCATTAGACGAAAACCTGCCGCCTGCCGAACGGTGGCTCGACGCCTGCAGATCGCCGGGAATGCACGATCCTCCCCTCGAATGGACGTATGCCTGACTCACCTCCCACCATCGAACCCTCTTCTTCCTCCCGGAGACCTCCGCTTCTATGGCTGGTCACTGACGGCAAGGCTGGCCACGACAACCAGACCCTGGCCCTCGCGAGGAATCTCCAGGAGCTTGCCCCATTCCGAATCCATGAAGCGGGCAAGTCCATGAGGGAACTGCTCGCGGCAGAGGAGCAAGCCTCCCTCGTCATTGGCACGGGGCATCGGACCCACCTTCCACTCCTCGCAGCAGCCCGGCGCTTCGACTGCCCTTCCGTGGTGATCATGAAGCCTACCATCCCAACTGCCTTTTTCGATCTTTGCTTCATTCCCGAACATGATCTTGCAAGATCTCCAGATACCAATGTGGTTTCAACCATGGGCATGCTCAACCTTGTCCCGGCCGAGAGCGCTCCGAAACAGGAGCGAGGCCTTATTCTGATCGGAGGCCCTTCCAGGCATCATGCCTTC
>CAWWCX010000281.1:0-5668 GCA_963935445.1 uncultured Roseibacillus sp. | reverse complement strand
CATATCGGGGTTTCATTTGGCGACCCGTACGGGACTCGAACCCGTGTTGCCGCCGTGAAAGGGCGGAGTCCTAACCACTAGACGAACGGGTCGCTTTCCGTTCAGGAGGGGCGAAAATGCCACCGACTTTTCGAAAGGCAAGCCGAATTTCGAGGGCGGTCCGGACCCTGGAACACATAACCCTGCAACTCATGGTTTACTGCGTTAATTGCCCTTCCCCGCGGACAAATGCTTTTCCATCATCCCGGCATGATCGACTTTCCTCTTCTCCAAGTCCGGGCCATTGATCACGTCGCCGTCATCTCTGCGGACTTGGAGGCCAGTCGTCATTTCTATCAGGACATTCTCGGGATGGAACCGACTACCCGTCCCGATTTCCCCTTTCCCGGCCTCTGGTTCCAGGCCGGGAACACCCAGATTCACGTCACTCTTGCCTCGAGGGAAGCTGGTCCCGCGGGTCTCTCGCCCTTCGCCGGAACAAAGCCCTCCCGCGGTCACCATACAGCATTCGAGCTGCATGACTGCGCTGCCGCGGTTGAAAAACTACAGGCCGCCGGGATTACAATCGCAGACGGGCCGCAGGACCGGCCTGATGGGTTCCAGCAAGTCTACATTCATGACCCGGATGGCTACCTTGTGGAGTTGTTTTCCGCACCACCCAGCAACCAGCCACTGCAGAGGTAATTGTGGCGCCCGCCTCGGTTACTGCGACAACACGACCTGAGCTCATTCAGCACAATGAAAGCAAGAGTCCCTCGCCAGACGTATCTCGACAATGGCTTTGTTTACCTCCCCGGTTTTTTTGACGCCCGCGAGATTACAATCTGCCAGGAGAAGATCCGGGAATTCATTGAGGGCCTTGTCCCTCAATTGCCCCGGGATCATGTCTTTTATGAAGACAGGAAAACGCTCTCTACCCTGAAGCAGATTCAGCAGATGCAGGACCACTGCTCCTGGTGCAACAGGTTCATGAATGACAAACCAAAGACTCTCGCCGAGGAGCTCATGGGGAAGGGTGCTGTTGCCAAAAACATGCAATACTTCAACAAGCCTCCTCTCGCGGGACGCCCAACGCCACCTCATCAGGACGGCTACTACTTCAAGCTCCACCCTCCCGAGGCCCTCACGATGTGGCTCGCCCTCGACGAAGTGAACGAGGAAAACGGGTGCATCCGTTACGTCTCCGGCTCTCATCGTGATGGGCTGCGCCCCCACGGCCCCACCGGCACCCTTGGTTTCTCACAGGGTATGACTGATTTTGGCCGTCCCGAGGATGTATCGAGGGAAGAAGTGATACACGCGGCCCCCGGAGATCTTCTCGTGCACGACTCAATGACGATTCACCGCGCCGAGGGAAACACCTCAAGCACCCGGAACCGCCGCGCCCTCGGGTTCATTTTCTACTCGGAGGACGCGCTGGAAGATGAGAGGGCAAAAGAGGAATATCGCAGGGAGGCTCAAAGACAGCAGCAGGGAAAGATCTGACCTCTTCCTTATGTGCCTCTACGGTCACTTCAGACCTTCGGCTCCCATCCGGGCTCATATTCCCGTTTCCAGTGCCCCATGGCATGCTGATCTCCTACGATCCGTCCGCCTGCTCCCGGGTCACATTTCATGAGGCGGTCTACTCGGTGCGAGATATTTCCGAGGTGGCAGAGCAGGGAGCTCACATGGCCGGTTTCTGCATCGCAGGCGAGGGGAGAACCCTTCCGAATCGCATCGACCAGATTCCCGGTATGCACATCGTTTCCACCGGGCCCATCTTCCCGCTCAACTTCCTTGCCTGATCCATCGTAGAGGACATAGCCCTGGTTTCGGATCACCATGCTCCCGCTCTCCCCGGTGAATGTCACGAAGGTCCCACTCTCTGCTGGCTGAAAGGGTGAACAGCTGGTAGCCCGCCAGCTGATCTGCCCCTTCTCTCCAAACTCGAGGGTCACATCACTTGTGTCCGGAGTCTCCTGGTCATCGTCGTAGCGATAGCGCCCTCCCGCATAGTTCACCCGGGTAGGATAATCCACGCCCATTCCCCAGCGTGCCACATCAAGAAAATGCACCCCGTTGTTCCCCAGCTCTCCGTTGCCCCAGTGCCAGAGCCAATGCCAGTTGTAATGCAGGATATTGTCCCGGTAGGGTCGCCGGGGGGCAGGACCCTGCCAGAGATCAAAGTCCAGATTGGCAGGCGGCTTGCCCACCCTTGCCTTCCCGATCGAACCACGCCGGTTGGTGTAGAAGCAATCGGCGCGGTAGACCCGTCCAATCACCTTGTCCTCACGGATCTTGCGAATCCCTTCCACGATCTTTGGCCACGACCGTCGTTGTGTGCCATGCTGGATCAGGCGCTTGTGCTTCCGCGAGGCCTCGAGCAGCAACTCGCCCTCGTGCGGGTTGTGGGAGCAAGGTTTCTCCACGTAGATGTGCTTGCCTGCCGCGCAGCCAAGGACCGCAGCCGGGGCATGCCAGTGGTTGCAGGTGGCAATCACGAGAATATCGATATCCTTCCGCTCGAGGATGCGACGAAAGTCAGTTACCGCCTGAACCCTTCCTCCCAGGCTCTTCGCAGCCGCTTCGGACCGCTTGCTGTCCACGTCACAGACCATCGCAACCTCCACGTTATTCAGCCCATGGAAACTGCTCGCGAGCGCTCCCCCTCGTCCACCCATCCCCATGACGCCGACTACCAGTTTGTCATTGGTTCCGGTCCCCTGGCCCCGCCCGGTTGTGATCGCGCTGGTGGCCGCTGCCGCGGTGGCACTGCCGAGGAATGTTCTCCGGGTCGGGTGGTGATTGGATTTCATGAGTCGATGTCTTGATGGAGCAACAAAGTGGGGATGCTCTCACTGCAGGGCCCGCAGTCGAACACGAATTACCCAAAATATGCGGCCAGGGGAGCCCCTTCCCGGCAGGAACTGCCCGTTGCTACTTCAACTCGCGCCGGAACACCTCGAACTGCCGGTGCGGCCGGGTTGACTTCCTCACCGTGAATCCCGGACGCCCACCAAAGTCCTTCCCCACCCGGCTCAGTTCTTCCACCCCTGCACTGCCGGAATGCGCCACCAGGAGATAGCGCAGAACGAGCGGCTGCCCCTCCCTGAGCAGGCAGGCCTTCTTCAGGCAGAAACCGGCCCCCATCCAGCCATCTTCCCGCACGTGCCAGTGCGACGGATAGTCCGGGTTGGCTGGGTGGGCGAAGTAAGCGACGCCTTCCCGCCCCTCAGGCAGGGCTGCGGTCGGCCCCGAGTAGTCCATCCAGCGCGCACTCTGTCCAAATATTGCCTTCTCTCCCGTCCGCCCTTCGCTATCGCGTAATTGACCACGCCCAAAGTGCCCCGAGAGCTCCCGGGCCATCCTTACCGCGAGAAAACCGAAATTCGTTTGCTCCAGCTCAACCGGGCTTCCCGTGCACCGGAAGGTAAGCTGCAGCTCAAGCTCGTAAGACCTGCCCCGTTCCAGCTGGCCCGGACGCCAGGCGGCGACCACTTCCTGCTCCATCAGCTCCCTGGCGGTCGGGTCTTCCCAACCAAGCAGCACCGCCATGAGGGCTTCTTCGTCCCCATCCTCGTAGGCCAGCCATTGCTTCTGGTGAATCCTTCCAAGATTCTCTCCCTCGTCACCCCAGAAATTCACCCCCTCCACCTTGTGATGCGCAAACCAGATCGACCGGTGATGGTCATGATCGGGAGCACCGGGGTGACCCATCCTTGTGAGCACTGTTCCTCTCGGACTGCGCAGCGGATAAAAGAAGGGTCGGGGGTATTGCTTCCCGTGGTGCCATACGAGGACGTTCTCGCCCTTGAACTCAAAAGCCGTGCGGTGTCCCGGGAGAGGAACGACCCGGCAAGCCGGGGACAGATTCGCACCGTTCTCCCGGCCGAGGCTTGGCAGGGACCCTGCCAACAGCACAACTCCCACCAACCCACAACTGATCCTCTTCATCATTCGTCTTATTGCTCTCCTGATTGCTGACAGTCCGCAGCCTGCACGCCAGCGTAACTGAGACCCCTCCCGGGCCGGGCATGGTAACAATTCAAACGAGGTGCAGGAAGGTCATTTCTCCCTCGCATCTCTGTATCGGCCATCCTCATTTCATTGGAGGAGTCCGGGGCTTTCGCCTGTTCGGCGGAGCGTAATCCGCTACCACTGTTTAATGTCCGTGAATCGCCGTTCCTTTCTCTCCAGCCTCGCCGCCACCGGAGCGCTGTCTCGCTCCTCCCTCCGCGCGCAGGATGGAGGGGCGCCCCCCCGCAAAAAAATTGCGTTCCTCGGCACCGTCGTCAGAACGCACTCCCATTCCCAGCACTTCCTCGATCGCCTTGCCATGGGCTATGGCTGGGGTGGAGCCTGGCAGGAACCCCGCCTCGAGATCGCTTCCGTCTTCATCGACCAGTTCCCGGAGAAAGGAGATCTCGCCCGACAGCGGGTGAAGAAATATGGCCTCAAACTCTACCCGGACATTGAAAACGCCCTGACCCTGGGCAGCGGCAAACTCGCCGTTGACGGCGTGGTCATCATCGCGGAGCACGGTGACTATCCCAGTAATGAGAAAGGCCAGAAACTCTACCCACGATACGACTGGTTCAAGAAGTGCGTGAAGGTCTTCGAGGCCTCCGGGCGCAGCGTCCCCGTATTCAATGACAAGCACCTCTCCACCGACTGGAAGGAGTGCGTGGAAATGGTGGAAGATGCCAAACGGCTCAACTTCCCCTTCTTTGCCGGCTCCTCCCTCCCGGTCACCCGCCGCATGCCGTCCCTCGACATGCCGCATGGGGCGCCTCTGAAGGAAAGTGTCTGCGTGGCCTACGGAGGAGTGGACAGCTACGATATTCACGCCCTGGAAACCGCCCAGTGCATGTCCGAGCGCCGCAAGGGGGGTGAAGTGGGCATCAGGAATGTTCAGGCCCTGCGTAACGACAAACTCTGGGCAGCGCTCGCCGCTCCCGGGCGGGGGGACACGCGCCGCCTGATTGTCTCCGCCCTTACTCGCAGTCACAACCTGCCGGTCGAAACCGGCTACTACTCGGGCCGCATCGACTTCGACTGGGTGCGCCGTAAGTTCGGCTCCGCAACCGGCTACCTGATCGAGCATCTCGACGGATTCCGGACCACCATGCTCCTTGTCAACATCCGGGACTTCAACTACGCGGGCCTGCGGGCAGACAACGATGAAGTCATTTCCACCCAGATGTACCTGCCCATGCCCACCCATGGGTCCTCTACCGCCGATTTCTTTCATCCCCTCTGCCGCCACATCGAGGACTGCGTGCTGACCGGAAAGGTTCCCTACCCTGCTGAACGCACCCTCCTCACCTCCGGAATGGTCATCGCGGGGGTGAACTCCCTCCACCGCGGCGGAGTGAAGATCGAAACCCCGGAAATGAATATCGCCTACCGGGTCGGGAAGGAGTCAACCTACTGGCGGGATTGATAGTGCTGTCTCAGGCCAGCACCCCGTCAACCACCTCCCCGTAGACGTCGGTCAGACGGTAATCCCGGCCGGAATGCCGATAGGTCAGCTTCTCGTGATCGAGACCCATGAGGTGCAGGATCGTGGCATGAAAGTCATGTACATGGACCGCGTCCTCGATGGGTTTCATGCCATACTCGTCCGTTGCCCCATGGACGATGCCGGGCTTTACCCCGGCCCCGGCCAGCCAGGAGCTGAAGGCCC
>CAWWCX010000280.1:0-5670 GCA_963935445.1 uncultured Roseibacillus sp. | reverse complement strand
CCCACCTGCTGGGTCACATTGTCCAGGGGCACGTCCTGCGGGAGAATCTCCCGAGCCACCTTGGTCAGGATCTCAATATCGGGATGCACAACCGCAGCCCAGAGGTGCTCCGGCACCGGGAGCTGGGCAATATCCAGTTCCTGGTTGGAGCGGATGAAAACGATCCCGCCCAGCAGGCAGGGTCCTACGTTGTCCGCATGCCACGCTCCGTCGGCACTCGATTCGCCCATCATCGCAAAAGGGAGAAGCTGCTTCTTGGTCAGCGGTTCCCCAATCAGCTTGTTGACCGCATAAGCACCCGCCACCGCGCTGGCCGCGCTCGAACCCAGGCCGCTTCCAAAGGGCATTTTCTTATGAATCTCGAGCTCGATCCCACGGTCCAGCATTCCGAGATGACGCAGAAGATCCTGGGCCGCCACTCCCGCCGTGTTCCTGGAAACCTCACAGGGAAGCTTCCCGTTGTCGCCCGTGATCTCAACAATACGCAGCCCGGGTTCTGCGGCGTGACGCGCCACGACTTCGTCTCCCGGCGCATCGATCGCAAATCCCAGCACATCGTAGCCACACGCCACGTTCGCCACCGTGGCCGGGGCGAAGACACGCACTTCCTGGAGTTCCTGCTGAACCATGATTGATCGCGGGGCGCTGCTCCTAACAGCTTTCGTCCTCCGGGAAAAGTGCGAATCAGCCCATTTGACGGCAGGACCCACCCCTTCAGCAGCAGGGCCTCCGTGGGCTCTCCCCATCGGCGGGAATACCCTACAGGAAGGGGAGAAACGGAATGCCGCGCTTCCGCTTTCGCTCATATTTACCATCCCCCACACTCAGGCACTCTACCTTCACCCGGGCCAGTCCCCTGTCCTTGAACCCCAGCTTCTTGGCCGCCCGCGGAGTCACATCGATGATTCTCCCGGCAATAAAGGGACCCCGGTCGTTGAGACGCATCCTGACTGATTTGCCGTTCTCGAGGTTAGTCACCCTGACCCGACAGGGGAGCGGAAGGGTCTTGTGCGCCCCGCTCACATCAAAACGCCCGACTTTTTCACCCAGGGAAGTATTCCCCCGCCTGAGGCCGAAGAAGCTACTCTCGTCATACCATGAGGCAATGCCTGTTTCCTCATAGCGCAGGGCCTGATCCACACTCATGGGCTGATAATGCACACCTCGGATGCTGTAGGAGCGCGTCATGTAGCCCTTGTAACCTCCACCACCGCAGGAGCTCAAAAGAGCCGGAATCCATAGCGACACCACCAGGATCAAGACATGCTTTCCCATGTCCGCACCCTAACAGGGTGCGCCCCCCATGACAATCTCCGCCCTTGTTGTCCCCTCTGTCCGCAGACTTCGTAACGCCAGCCGAAACCCCCTTCACGGGTGTTTCGGCCCCCTTTGTTCACCCGGGCACGGAAGGACCGGTCCGGAGACGATTCCCACCAGACAGCCATTCAGGCCGCACTTCGCCATGGTCCCCGCCCGGAAAATACCGGGACCGATCTCCCTGAAACGACCACGGAGAGGCGGGCCGGCGACCCGGAACGCCACCTCATTCGGGGAGGTCGACCCTCTCCTGCTGCTGAATCACGGGCAGAATCCGGGCAACTTTCTCCTTCATTTCCTTGCCGGGCTTGAACTTGACCACCGCACGGGGCGGGATGGGAACATCCCGGCCGGGATCCTTGGGGTTGCGGCCTACCTTGGCCTTCGTTTGACGGACTTCGAAAGTGCCAAAATTCCGCATTACCACCGTATTGCCCTGAGCCAGTTCCACTGTGACAGCATCCAGCGTCTTCTGGACGACGTCGAAAACCTGCTGCTGGGTCAACCCCGTTTCGTTGCTGATCTGCACAACCAAATCGCGTTTCGTAATCGTAGACATAGTAAGACCTTACAACTTTTATGCTCAGCACACCCCGCGCCAATTGTAACGCGAAAACACTGACAGGGGACATCTCACCCGATTCCGCCGTCGGTCAACTGATTTGTGGTCTTGAAGTGAACTTTCCCCACCTTCCGTAACTCCTGCACTCCGTGCGTCTCGAGAAAGGCGCGTCCGGCCTCCAGAACCGGCGGACCCGCGCCCAGTGCAAGCGGCAGCTCCCACTCTCCGGCTGCCTGCTCCATCCACCTGACAAACGCTTCCCGCGCCAGAATAGAGGCCGCCGCCACCGCAACGTCACTCTCCCCCTTCGTCCGCTGCTGCAACTCGATCTCCACCCCTTTACGCTCCAAAGCCCGCTGTAGCACGCGCGGATTCGCGAACTGGTCACTCAGCGCCCGTGGACAGGTCGGCACCCGGGTCAGCAATTCTTCAATAACCTTGGCGTGACCCCAGGCCAGTAACTCATTCAGGTTAGCGAATTTCTCGTAGAGGTCATTGTAGCGCTCCGGTCCAATCAGGACGACCGCTTCCCGGATCCCACGTGTCTTGCGAATTGCTGCCGCAAGGGCCCGGATGCGGGCACTCGAGCTGACCCGCTTGGAATCCATTGCCCCCGCCTCGATGAGTGCCCGCGTGCTCTCCGCATCGGTGTAGACCCCGGCGATGACCAGCGGGCCGAAGTAGTCCCCCTTTCCACTTTCATCGATCCCAAAGTGGGGTTCGAACATCTCCGGATTGTGTATCTCCTCGTAGCCCAGCCGAGCCTCCCCGAGGATTTCAGGCTCCAGGGTGAACTTCACGAAATCTTCCGTCTCCCTGCCCTGCACCAGCACCTTGGGACCCTTCTGGTAAACCGTTACGTTCAGCTTGCCTTTGCGGGCTCCGAAGTGCGCGTAGGGTTTTTCGAGGAACTCGAACCCATCCCGGTCGAGAATCCCCCGCAACTTCTCCACATCAGCCTCGTCAATTGCCTGCGTGTAGGTTGTCAGTGCCACCACGGACACTTTCCGTGTTCGACCTCTTCTCTGCAATGCCCGATGTTCGCACCGTGCTCAAACCTGCCGCCACTCGCGACCCCCTCCGAAACGTCCGCGCCTTGCGCAACGCGCTTCTCCATTGGTTCGACCGGCGGGCTACCGACTACCCGTGGCGACGAACCACCGACCCCTACGCCATCCTCGTCTCCGAAATCATGCTCCAGCAGACCACCGTGGAAGCCGTGATCCAAAACCGGCGCTTTGAGCGCTTCCTGGAGACTTTCCCCGACCTCGAATCCCTCGCCAACGCACCGGAAGACAAACTCCTCCGCGCCTGGGAAGGACTTGGATACTATAACCGCGCACGCAATATCCAGAAGGCGGCCCGCGCCGTCCTCTCCGAGCACGGCGGGGAATTCCCCACCGATCCCGGGGCCCTTGAGGCCCTCCCCGGCGTCGGCCGCTACACCGCTGGAGCGGTGGCCAGCTTTGCCTTCGACCACCCCGCTCCCATCGTGGAGGCCAACATCACACGGGTCCTGAGCCGCCTCTTCGACTACCATGAACCCGTCAACCAATCCTCCGCCCAATCCCAACTCTGGGCCTGGTCCGAAGCACTGCTCTCGTCCCGGAGCCCTCGCGCCTTCAACTCGGCCCTCATGGAACTCGGGCAGTCGCATTGCTCCGTGCGCTTGCCGGCCTGCCTGCAGTGTCCCATCAACGACTTCTGCCACACCCGCGACCCTGCGTCCCTGCCCCGCAAGTCCCCCAGACGCAAGACTGTCGCGGTTCAGGAACATGTCCTGTTCGTCCGCCGGCGCAGCGGTGCGGTGCTCCTCTCCCGGGAGGAAGGAGCCCGCCGAACGGGACTTTGGAGACTCCCCGAACGTCCTCAAGATGAACTCGCCGACTTCCCGGTCCTCGCCACGCATCGCTATGGGATCACCCACCACCGGGTCACCCTCCACATTCACCACTGCTCCCCCTCTCAGCTTCCCGCCGCGCCCGCCGGCACGACCGAACAGTTTCATGCCGCCAGCGCCCTGCCGGGTCTTCCCATGCCTTCCCCGTTCCGAAGAGCGCTCAACAACCTGCTCTGAACCCGGACTTTCGGCTTTCCGCGCCGCGACTGCTGCCCATTATTGGTGTTCACTCTCATAGACATCCCACCCCATGAAACTCGATCCGGACTGCCCCCTCTGCCACCGTCGCAACTTCTTGCGCACCGCCCTCGCCGGTTCCGCCGCGCTCTTCACCGTCCCGGGTGCCTTCGCCGAGGCACTGACTCGGACCCCTCGCGATGCCGAGGGCCCGTTCTACCCCGACAAGCTCCCCCTCGACACCGACAACGACCTCCTCATTGTCAATGACGGCATCACCCCAGCGGTCGGGGATGTCTCCTACCTCACCGGGGTCGTCATGGATTCCAAGGGGCAACCGCTCCGCAATGCGGTCGTCGAAATCTGGCAGGTGGACAACCAGGGCATCTACCTCCACAGCAAGGCCAACCACCAGGAAAAGCGGGACAGGAACTTCCAGAGCTACGGCCGCTTCCTCACAGGCTCCAAAGGGCAGTACCACTTCCGCACCATCAAGCCCCCCTCCTACCCGGGTCGCACCCCGCACATCCACGTCGCGGTCTCGCGAAAGAACCAGCGCCTCCTGACTACCCAGCTCTACATCGAGGGAGAAAAGGCCAACGCAAAGGACTTCCTCTACAAGCGACTGGGGGGTGGCGACCCCAAGCTGCAGAAACTTGTCACTGTCCCCTTCAAACCTCTGAAGGGTTCCCAGTCCGGCGAACTGACCGCCCACCTCGACCTTGTCGTTGGCCTCACCCCGGAAGATCCCGGCAACGGCCAACGGGGACGCGGTCGCACAAGGAGGGAGCGCTGAGTCCCAGTCGCGTTTCCGCAATCCGGGCAGGGACCATCTCTTCCGGGGGGGCGGCAGCTCACAATGACTGATATGGCCGGGATTGTCGCCCGGCAACAGCACCCTGCACTGGCCGCCACCCCAGCCGCACCGGGGCATTCTGTCGCCCCCGGCCCGGACCCCACAAAGACTTGCCAGCCATCCCGCAACCAGCCACCCCTCTCACCGTGAGCAAGCCGATCAGGAAAGCCTTTCTCCTCGGAGCCGGTCTTGGCACCCGGCTCCGCCCCCTGACAAGCACTCTTCCAAAACCCCTCATCCCTGTCTTCCAACGACCTCTCATTGAGAACACCCTCGACCACTGCCTCGCGGCCGGGATTGAGGAATTTGCCATCAACACCCATCACCTTCCCGGGAAGTGGGGGGAAGCCTTTCCCGATGGGAGCTACCGCGGCGCTCCAATCACCTTCTTCCACGAACCCGTTCTTCTGGAGACCGGAGGAGGCCTCAAGAATATCGAGTCCTGGATCAATGGCGACCCCCTGCTCGTCTACAATGGAGACATTCTCACCTCCCTCGAGCTCTCCCGCCTCCTCGAGACCCATTCACAATCTGGCGACCTCGTCACGATGGGCCTGCGCGCGACCGGGCACGAACCTCACGTTGCCATCAACGGAAATAGAGTCATCGATATCAGCAAGCTGCTCGGGAACGCTCCCGGCACCCACCAGTTTGTCGGCATCTACTGTGTGAATCCCCCCTTCCTCGATCTCATTCCTCCTGACGAGAAAATATCGGTTATTCCCGCCTTCCTCGAACTCATCCGCACCAACGAGCTCGGGGCCTCCTTCCACGACGAGGGCCACTGGCTCGACCTGGGAACCCGGGAGGCCTACCTCGACGCCCACCGGCACACCGAATTCGGCCCATCCCTGCACC
>CAWWCX010000279.1:0-5698 GCA_963935445.1 uncultured Roseibacillus sp. | reverse complement strand
AAGACCGTGGCGCACCCGGGGATCGCCGAATCCCGAGCAATGCCAGTCTTATCTCGCTGTGGCCAGTCCGGACCGCTCCCCTTATTGCCAACAACGCACTCTATTACACCGCATCCCTGACACCCTGGGAGTCGAGCTGGCTCATCTCCCTCGACCCTGCTACTGGTGAAAGGAGATTCAGCCAGGAAGTCGGCGGGGTCACCTTTCAGGGCGCGCTTCTCGCCACCGTCAATACTCTCATTGCTCCCCAGGGTCGCTCCGCGCCCCTCCTCTACGATCTCGCCACCGGCCTTCCCGCCGGAACAATTGGTCATGCCGGCGGCGTCTTCTGCCTCGTTACGGAGGACAATGAACTGATCACCGGACCAAGCTCCCAGAAACCAAAGGACAGTCAGCTTCTCCTTACCAGTGCGGAAGGAGCCAAGATCGCTACCTTCAATGATACCTCCCGGGCCGTCATCGCCCAGGGCATCGCCTATCATCATACCCGGGGCACCCTGAGAGCCCTGCCACTCGGAGCTGCCAAGAAGACGTCAACCGGCTGGACCGTGGAGGCTCCCGCCCCCCATGAATTGATTGTATGCGGCAATGCCGTGCTGGTCGGGCATGCGGCCGAAGTGTGTGCCTACGCACGGAAGGATGGCACCCTCCTGTGGAAAGCCTCCATTCCCGGAGGCGGCCTGGTCCACGGACTAGCCGTTGCTGACAGGACCCTCTACGTCTCGGACAGCCGGGGAGGAATCTACGCCTATCGCCCCTAGCCCCCATATCGCCCACCCTAAACCAGCCCGCCGCTTGCCGAAATGATACGCGCTCTGTCTCTTCTCACTCTCCTGACCATATCCCTCTGGGCTGACGAGCCTGCGGTAACCCTCAGGAATCATATCCCACCCGAAGCCAACAACGCAGAGGAAGCCCTGCGCGACAGTTTCTCCTACCGGGCCGCCCTGCGGGCGGCAGATCACTTCGCGATGGACTGGCAGGAATCGCACAGCTGCATTACCTGCCATACCAATGGAATGTATCTGATTGGGCGCGCACCCACCGGAGCCGAGGCTCCCGCATATCTTGAAGCCCGCGATTTTGCCCGGGCCTTCATCGCCCCCCACGTCAATCCGGATGCCCCGGAATCCCCGCGCCGACGACCAGGCACGGAAGCCATTGTCGCCACCACTGCCTTTCTGGCGATCAGCGACATCAAGGTGGAAGGACACCTGAGCAAAATAACCACGCAGGCCTTCGACCATGCCTGGCATCTCCAGGCCAAATCGGGAGAGTGGGAAAAATGGACCAAGTGTAACTGGGGACCATATGAATCAGACGACCACTTCGCCGTTTCCCTCATGACCCTCGCCCTAGGCATGGCGTCACATGACGACTACGTGAAATCTCCCTCGGCCGTCGAGGGCAACAGGCGTCTCCTCGCATTTCTGCAGGAACATCCGCCCGTGTCCCTCCACCAGAAAGGCATGCTCCTCTGGGCCTCAGGCTACCGGGACGACCTCGCCAGGCCGGAAACCCTCCACCAGTGGCAGAAGGAATTCTTCGCTGCCCAACGGGACAACGGTGGCTGGGTTCTGCCCGAACTCGGAGACGAAACCTGGAAACGCTCGGACGGCAAGGCGCAGTCCACTGAACCGGATGCCTACGGCACGGCCTTCGCCGTGCACGTCCTGTCCGAATCCGGCATCGCAAGCGACGACCCGCGGCTCCGCAGGGCACGCCGGTGGCTGCAATCGCAACAGCGGGCAAGCGGCCGCTGGTACACCCGCTCCCCCCGTAAGGACAACAAGCATTACATCTCCAATGCCGCCACCAGCTTCGCCCTGCTCGCGCTGAGACCCGGCGACTAGCGCAGCTCGAGACCTTACCGCTGCATCGAAGCCGTTCAGGCCTTCACCGGCATCGCCACGTGGCGTGACTCTCAATCACGCAAGGATCTCTCTCACAACCCGCCCATAGACATCAGTAAGGCGGAAATCACGCCCGGCGTAGCGGTAGGTGAGCCGCTCGTGGTCGAGACCGAGAAGGTGAAGGATGGTCGCATGGAGATCATGGACGTGCACCTTGTCACTGACCGCACGAAAACCAAAATCATCAGTCTCCCCGTAAGTCATTCCACCACGGACTCCACCCCCCGCAAGAAACATGGAAAACCCGTAGTGGTTGTGATCACGCCCGTTGCCATTCTCAGACACGGGTGTTCTTCCAAATTCTCCACCCCAAATCACCAGAGTGTCCTCGAGCAGGCCGCGACGCTTGAGATCCCTGAGGAGGGCAGCAATTGGCTGGTCAATATTCCGGCAATGCTTCTTCCCTGATTCATTGTGATTGCGATGGGTGTCCCAGGGCTGTCCGTCGCCGTAATAGACCTGCGTGAAGCGCACTCCGCGTTCCGCCAGCCGGCGGGCCAGCAGGCAGCCATTTGCAAAATGGCCCTCTCCATATTCTTCGCGAACCGATTCCGGCTCTCTCGCCAGGTCAAATGCCTCGCTAGCTTCAAATTGCATCCGGAAGGCCGTCTCCATCGAAGCCAGCCGGGCCTCCAGGTCAGCATCAGGTCCCCGTTGTGCAAGATGCCGCTGGTTCAGCTGCCTCATCAAGGCCAACTGCCGCAGCTGCGTCCCCCTGCTCAGATGCGCATTGCGGAGATTGGGAATCATCCTGTGCGGATCCAAACTCGAGTGATTGACATAGGTCCCCTGATACTGTGCGGGCAGAAAAGCACTGTTCCAGAGCACCGAGAAGCGCACCGGCCGCCCCGGGCAAAGAACAACATACCCCGGCAGGTTCGCATTCTCCGTGCCCAACCCGTAGAGGGTCCAGGCGCCCATGCTTGGCACGGTCGGACTGATCGTGCCATTGTTCATCATGAGGAGTGCCGGACCGTGGTTCGGATTGTCTGAGTGAAGAGAGCGCAGGACACAGATGTCATCAATGACCTCACTCACATGTGGCAGCAGTTCGCTGACCTGGACTCCGCTCTTTCCGCAGGGAGAGAACCTGAACGGGGATGGCAGAACTCCGGCAGTCTTGCGCTCAGTACGAAGCTCCACCTCGCTCGGCCGGTCCCCCTCATGCCGTGCGAGCGCAGGCTTGGGATCAAAAAGATCCCCCTGGTAGGGGCCGCCGTTCATGAATAGTTGAATAACCCGCTTCGCCCGGGGCCGCCCGTGCGGTTGGCTGCCCTGCACGGAGGCCATCAGGCTCGCAAGGCCCACCGCGCCCAATCCTCCGCCGGTCTTCTGCAACCAGCGACGCCGCGAAAGTAGATGGGAGTCCGCGTGCATGGATCTAGTCTACAAAAAGAAACTCGTTGCTTCCCAGCAGCACATGCGCGTAGTGCACCCAGTTTTCATGCGGGGTCGCACCTTCGCCCGAAAGAAATGTACTCGCAAGTTGCAATTCCTCTCCGCTGGCCGGCCGCCCAAACAGCAATTCATGAGCTAACTGGACCCGTGCTTCATCGCCGCCGGGAGCCTCACCGTGAAGTCGGGCGACCAGAGCCTCCGCCTGTCGCCGGCAGAACTCTCCGTTGAGAACGAATAATTGCTGTAGTGGCGTAATGGTCTTTTCTCGGGCCGGACTGTGCGCATCAGGGTTTGGAAAATCGTTAATCTGAAGAACGGGCTCAAGATCCCGTCGATCAATCGTTCCGTAAATCGTCCTCCTCCTGTTCTCGACGCTGGTCAGCTCCCGCGGTGGGCCTCCCAACGAACGGTCCAGCCCCCCTGCCACCGCCAGCATTGCGTCGCGCCAGGACTCCACTTCCAGACGCCGCCGGTTCATGCGCCACAGCCACTTGTTGTCCGGATCCCGCCGGGCCATCTCGGGACGGTGCACGCTCCGCTGGCGGTAGGTCGCTGATGTCACGATCTCGCGATGCAACCACTTCAACGACCATCCGTTCTCGATGAAACGTGCTGCCAGGTCATCAAGGAGGTCCGGATGCGTAGGACGCTCACCCTCGACACCAAAGTCGCTCGGCGTATTCACCAGCCCACGCCCGAAATGCTGGAGCCAGATCCGGTTGACTATCACCCGGGCGCTCAGAGGTGCCGCTTCCTGGAACAGGCTGTCCGCGAGTTCCCGGCGACCGCTCCCGGAGGTAAAGGGCTTCGGATTTCCCTTCGACAAAACCCGCAGAAATCTCCTCTTCACCACCGGACCGAGGGTGGCAGGATCTCCGCGCACCTGCAGGCGCAGGTCTCTCGGCACGCCAGCCTTGTACTCAAGCTTCGTTCCGAAGTCGCTCTTGGGCACAACGTGAATACTCGATTCGATTACCGCGGGAACAAGGTGGTCGTAATCCGGCGTGGACTCCCTGAGATCCCGGATCTTTTCCTCGAGTTTACGCAGCTGCGACTTCTCTTGCCCGGGTAAAGACTTTGACCCCTCCAAGCCCTTGATCTCCTTTTCGAGTCTCGCCACCTCCTTCCGCGCCTCGTCCGCCACTCTTGCCCGCTCTCCTCCGACACTGGAGCGGTCAGCCCGACGGATACTAGCGAACACTCCCGCCAGAGCATAATAGTCTGCAGTGTCAATGGGGTCAGACTTGTGGTCGTGACAGCGCGCACAGGAAATGGTCAGACCCAGAAAGGTTCTTCCGACCGCATCGACGCGTTCTTCCCACTCTTCCGCAACAATCGTTCGAATGACTTCCGGGGCGAGAAGGAGCTCCTTGTGATACACCGGGCTGACCCCCAGAAAGCCCAGCGCCGGCATGTCTTCAACGCCGGTCTCCTCCATGAGGTCTGTCGCCAGCTGCCGCCTTACGAACTGGTCGTAGGGCATGTCCGCGTTCAGGGCTCGCACCACCCAGTCCCGATATCGATAGGGGTTTCCATGCGTCACGATCCAGCGTTCACGCACATCGGTGTAGCGTGCCAGGTCCAGCCACGCCCGGGCCCAGCGCTCCCCATAGTGCGGAGAGGACAGGAGACGATCGACCAGTCTGAGATAGGCCTCCGGGGACTGATCGGAGAGAAAAGACTCCACTTCGGAGGGGGAGGGAGGAAGCCCCGTCAGGTCATAGCTCAACCTTCGAATCTGAACCCGGCGACTGGCCTCCCCGGATGGCTCGAGCCCCTGCTTCCGCAGTTCCAGGTCGATAAAATCATCGATCCGGTTTTCTCTCCATCCGGCCCGCGGGGGCGGATCTCCCCTGCGCAATGGCTGAAACGACCAGAATCTCCTTCCTTCCTCAAAATCAATCGCACTGGGGCGCTCCTCTGTTCCGGCCTCTCCGGGAGACAGGGCTAACCCCGTCAAGGCGGCAATCAGGATCCTATGGTGGAGGCTCTGCATCACAACGGGTCGGGAGACGGGGTGCGCCCCGCTCGTCCGGCACGCAGGATCTCGTGAAACCCTCATGATTCATAGTCCAAATAAGGATCAACCCGGATGCATTCCGTATTTCCACCGTCCCGCCGGCCGGCCGAAAAAGGAATGGAGAAGGGGAACCATGCCCGCCCGGGCGTCCCTCGAGATTCCATTTAGGGTTTGGCGCGGGAAGATCCCCGCCTAGACTCCCCGCAGCCCCGTTGCAGCACCTCTCGCCCAGATTCCGCCACTACCGATCAGCGGCCAGCGGTGCGCCATTTTCACGGGGAGCCCACTATGAAAGCAGTAGGTGTTACTCCCAGTCAGCGAGAGGTCGGAATCCTCGACCACTCCACCCCCGAACTTCATCAGGACG
>CAWWCX010000278.1:0-5713 GCA_963935445.1 uncultured Roseibacillus sp. | reverse complement strand
CACACTGCATATCGTCGGCAGCGTCAGATGTGTATAAGAGACAGGACCGCAGGAATTTAATCGGCCCCCTGCGCGATGCCTACGACCGTATGGACCCGGTAAAAGACGGTTGGGAGTCCGAGGCTTTCAGTGCCGCCGCCAAGAAGAAGCTTTCGCTCCTTCAGGGACTGCTCACCGCAAAGGAACCCATCACAGCTGAGTCCCTCGCAGGTCTGGCCACCACAGAGGTCTCCGCTACCCCGTTACGCCCGGATCAACTTTCCGTGGTCTTTGAAGACAACCGCCTTAGCGTCCGCCGCTCCCTTGCCCCATCTGCATCCTCCACCAGCATCATCGGCCATGAGGCCCTCGCAACAAACCTAAACCAGCTTCGTTTTCCGGAGGCCATTGCCGAGCCCCATCTCAAGATCGTCCGGGTTTTCCCGGAAGGTGAGGACTCGGCCAGATGCGAGGTGCTTGTCGATCTGGGAGCGAACAGTCCGAACTCCCGCACCCAGATCAATGCCACCTGGTCCTGCAGGTGGAAGCTCACGGGCGAAGGGGCGTCCCCCCTGCTCGTCGCGATCGAGGTGACCAGATACGAGGAAATCATCCAGGAGAACGAGGGCACCCCCCTCTTCCAGGACGCCACCGTCTCCCTGCTCAAGGGCGATCAGGCCTATCAGCGGCAGTTCCTTCTCCCCTCCGATCACTGGCGCGCCCGTCTGCCTCGTGAACTCGGCCTCGAACCCGTAGCCAACCACGGCCTCGCTGTCGGCGATGTCAACGGGGATGATCTTGACGACCTCTACGTCTGCCAGCAGGGAGGCCTCCCCAACCGACTTTTTCTCCAGCAGAAAGACGGAACGCTGCGCGACTTCACCGAAACCAGCGGCACGGGGTGGCTCGAATACTGTGCCGCCGCACTCCTCGTTGATCTCGACAACGACGGCGACCGGGATCTTATTGTCTCCCAGGACTTTCGCCTCATGGTGATGGAAAACGACGGTACCGGCAGGTTCACCCTCGCCTTCGGGTCCTCCAGCAAGGCCCAGTCCTTTTCCCTCGCGGCTGCCGATTACGACAACGACGGTCTCGTCGACTTCTACGTCTGTGGATACAATGCCTCCCAGGCGGAACTGCGGACTGGTGCGATGGGCGAACCCATGCCATTCCACGATGCCAACAACGGTGGCCCCAACCTTCTCTGGCGCAACCAGGGCAACCTGCGTTTCGAGGACGTCACGGCCCAGTGCGGCCTCCAAGTCAACAATACCCGTTTCTCATTCGCCGCGGCGTGGGAGGACTACGACAACGATGGTGACCAGGACCTCTATGTCGCCAACGACTATGGCCGCAACTGCCTCTATCGTAATGACGGCGGCAAATTCACCGAGGTAGCTGCCCGGATGCAACTGGAAGACACCTCCTCCGGGATGTCGGTGAGTTGGTCCGACTTCAACCTCGACGGCATGATGGACGTCTACACCAGCAACATGTATTCCAGTGCCGGCAACCGCATTACCTACCAGCGCCAGTTCAAGAAGGGTGTTCCGGAGGAAATTCGCAGGCAGTTCCAGCATATTGCTATCGGCAATTCGCTCTTTGAAGGAGTTGCTGACAAGCCGTTTAATGACGTTGGCCTGCAGGCTGGTGTGAACATGGGCCGCTGGGCCTGGTGCTCAAAGTTCGTCGACTTCAACAACGATGGCTGGGATGACCTCCTCGTCGCCAACGGATTCATCTCCTCCGATGACACCGGTGACTTGTGAAGTGTCTACTGGCGACAGGTCGTGTCGCAGTCCCCGGTCGATGACTTCTCCGCTCCTGCCACCGGGAAATACCTGCAGGGTTGGCGAGCCCTGAGCCGACTCCTCCACGAGGACCGCTCCTTCAGCGGGAACGAACGCCACTGCGCCTTCCTCAACCTGCGCGGCAGTCAGGCCACCTTCGCCGACGTTTCAGCGATCACCGGTTTCGGCTTCCCGGAGGATGGCCGCGGACTGGCAACCTCCGACTGGGACTTCGATGGAGACCTCGACGTCTGGATCACAAACCGGACCGCTCCCCGCCTGCGCTTTCTCAAGAACAACACAACCGCCCCGGGCCGCTTCGTCGCCTTCAAGCTTTCCGGTGATGGCAGGCAGTGCAATCGAGATGCGATCGGAGCACGCCTCGAGCTTCATCTCGAGGGCATTGAACCTGCCAGGAGAATTCGCACCCTGCGCGGAGGCGAGGGCTTCATCTCCCAGTCGAGCAACTGGATTCACTTCGGCCTCGGCGAGGCTGCCGGCATCACCAAGCTGATCGTCCGCTGGCCGGGAGGGGAGGCGGAGGAGTTTGCCGGCATGGAAGCCGGCCGATTCTACCGCGTCGTGCAGCACAGTGGAAAAGTCGTCCCATTCTCGCCGCCCGCCGGCCGCCCACCCCTCTCCGCAGCCAGGCAGCAACTGCTCAACTCAAGCTCCAACACCCGGACAATCGCTCCGGCCGGGCTGCCCGTTCCCGCACTCGAGGTCATTGGTAACGACGGCAACACCTCCCGCCACGACTACAACACGAACAAGCCAACCATTCTCAACATATGGTCCAGCACCTGTGCTCCCTGCCTCGTGGAGCTCTCGGAGTGGTCTTCCCACGAAAAGAAACTGCTGCAGCATGCAGAAGTTCTCACCTTCAGCACCGACCACCTTTCCGAGGAAGCCAGCGATAAGGAAATCCTGGCCGCCCTCAGGAAAGCAGGTTCAAGATTCCCAAACCACAAGATAACGGAACAAAGCCTCAAGTCCCTGGATTTCCTGCAGCGCTCGGTTCTCGACCGATGGCTCCCCCTCCCCGTTCCCAGTACTTTCCTCATCAGTCCGCAGGGGGAACTCATCGCCTTCTACAAGGGACCGGTATCCGCAGAACAACTCCTCCAGGATCTGCAGCTGGGTAAGAGCAACATGCCCCTCGATGCCCGTCGCAATGCAGCTGTTCCTTTTCCCGGACGCTGGATTGGCTCAGCCGTCCCTGGTCAACCAAACCGCGTCGCCTCCCTCATGGCCGATCACAATGAAGTGGAGCTCGGAGCCTCTTACCTCCAGCACTGTGCCTCCCTCCTGGAACCCCGGGCGACCGACGAAGACAGCAAGCGGGATCTTGGCGACATCTACTACATTGCCGGCCTGCTCAACGGACTGTCCGCTGATCGAAGGGCGCTCGCCATCGCGCAACTCACCCGGGCGGGAGAGCTCCTGCCCCGGGATGTCCGCGTCAAACTGGAACTGGGACGCCAGTATACCCTCTCCCGGCAACTGCAGAAGGCAGCCACCGAGTGGGCGCTCGCTGCCGAGATCAATCCCTCCGACCTTGCCCTGCTGATGGACCTGGGAATGCTGCACTTCCGCCTCGGGGAGTTTGAGAAATCACACGCAGTCTACACCAAGGTCGTTCAGGCCACTCCCCGCAACGGGCTTGTGCGCTACCATCTCGCAAACAACGAAGTCCGCTTAAAGCGCCTGCCGGAAGCAATCGAGAACTACCGCAAGGCTCTCGAACGCGTCCCCTCCTTTCCCCAGGCCGCCAATAACCTGGCGTGGATACTCGCCAGCCATCCTGATCACACCCTGCGCTCCACGGAAGAAGCGCTTCGGATCACCACCAGCCTCTGCAAGCTAACCGGGGACAAGAGCCCTCTCTTTCTTGACACCCACTCGGTGGCGCTGGCCAACGCCGGCCAGTTCGCGGAAGCGATCAAGACCGCAAGGCAGGCCCTCGCTCTCCTTCCCCCCCAAAGTAAAACCGCCCTCGCAGGGCTACGCGCACGCATCGCCCTCTACCAGGCAGAGAAGCCCTACCGCGAAGCGGGCTGGCAGGCAAAAGCGGAGTAACCAGTTCAGCCTTAAAGCCAAGGAACAACTCCCTGTCTGAATTATTCAAGACTCTGAAATGATGCGTTCATTTCCGTTAGTCCGCATCACTGCATTCACTGTTCTTTTGAAAACCGTGCGGTGACGAGCTTGGGCGCAAACTTACCGGAAACGTCTTGTCGAGACCGGTGCAATTCGCTAACTCCTCTCGACCTTCTTTTCAGAGAATTGCAAAAACCCGGCAGCACTTCGAGAAGGGCCGCTCAGCGAGCTTACCACAACCAGCTCCCCGAGAATTGCTGCACAAAACCCAAGAATTGACTGACATGAAATATCCCATGCCTCTTCTTGCCTTCGCGGCAGGAGTCCTCGCGCTGTCCGCTCCCTTGAGCCGGGCCGCTACTGAGCCCACCTGGAATTTCAACAGCAATCTTCCGGGATGGACCGTCACCGCCGGGGTGAGTGCCTTTGAAGGCGCAGGGATCGAACCCGCCCAGGCAAATGGGACCAGGGCGCACGATGCCGCCCACCCCGTCTTCGTCCTCACTTCCCCGGAAATCAATTTCAACCTCACCAACGTGAGTGCGGTCGACAACGTGATCGACATCCTCTGGGAAGGAGGCAAGGGCAACCAGGACAACTCCGCCAACCCCGCGAACCTCGCGGCGGTCACCGGATACAATGGCGGCACGACGAATACCGTGGGCCAGAAGGGCCTCGGTTTCCGCAACCTCATCACCGGCAACTATGACTTCGTCGACTACGACTCGGCTGATGGCGGCGGAGTGGAGACCCGCTCCTACACCCAGGCCGACCTCGTCGCCAACGGCGTCGACCCCAATGCCAGCTACGTCCTCGACTTCTTCACCACTGACGACGGAGGCTGGGGCTGGACCCGCCTGAACCAGGTCAACCTTGATGCCGGGGCACTGCTTCCCCTCGTTACGGAAGACACCGACGGAGACGGCATCGACGACGCCCGCGAGACCACCCTCGTCGGCAACCTCACCGACCTCGGCCCCGGGGACTTTGACGGGGATGGAGTAGACGATCCGGTCGAGATCAACGACGACGGCACCGATCCGACCAGCAGCGACACCGACGGGGACGGATCCAACGACGGTGAAGAAAAGAACCGCGGAACCAATGCCCTCGATTCCGATTCCGACGGGGACGGACTCCTCGACGGGGTGGAGACCGACACCGGCACCTTCGCCAGCCTCACCGATACTGGCACCGACCCTCTCAATGAGGACT
The DNA here is from genome assembly GCA_963935445.1 of uncultured Roseibacillus sp. GTDB lineage: Bacteria > Verrucomicrobiota > Verrucomicrobiia > Verrucomicrobiales > Akkermansiaceae > Roseibacillus_B. The sequence goes on along the minus strand of CAWWCX010000278.1, from coordinate 626 downwards.
CTGATGGAGATGGCGTAAGCGATGGCCCGGAGACGGCCTATGGCAGCAACCCCCTTGATCCTGCTTCCGTGCCAGTGAATCCCGTGGTGCAACCATCCTTCACCCCGATCAACCCCCAGCCCGACGGCATCTACGGACCAGGCCTTAACCCCGGCCTAGACTACCAGGAGAACAAGTGGGGCGATATCATCAAGAACGGCCAGTCGAGGAATAACTATAATATTCATACTGAAGGTAATATCACTCCTAATTCCTCCCTGACAACGATCGTCCCATGGGCAAGCCACGGAGGCGGAGGCAACTTCTCGCCCAGAAACAGCCCGTTCGTTGATGGCGGCGGTGACGACTTCACCGTGCGCCTGAACGGCTACCTCGACATGCGGACCTATGATGCCGGCACCTACACCCTGCATCTTGTTTCTGATGACACGCAATTCTTCATCATGGACACTGCGGATGGACAAGTGGTCGTGGACGACCCCAGCTGTTGCGGCGAGATCACCTCGACATTCACCATCACTGTCCCGGGGATGTTCCCGTTTGACAACGTGTTTGGTGAAGACGGCGGTGGGGAGTACTATGACTGTCTCTTATACACATCTCCGAGCCCACGAGACCGTACTAGA
>CAWWCX010000277.1:0-5729 GCA_963935445.1 uncultured Roseibacillus sp. | reverse complement strand
GGCAGGCCTGCATGATCGGCAGGTTCTGCTCGGGTAGAGCGGCATTGAGTACGATTCCGGCTTGTTCCCGTCGAATGAGAGAGGCCACAGCGGGAGCATCATCGGCGTCCACCCGGGCAGTAGTCACTGGCAGCGCCCCTGCAACCCGATCTCCAACAATGCGGCACTTTTCGAGGGTCCGGCTCGCAATACAGAGGGAAGAGAAGACTTCCGGGGCCTGCGCGATCTTCACGGCCATTACGCGGGCTACCCCACCGGCACCGACGAGGAGAATGCGAGCCATGCGGCAGATTCGGCGAGGTGGGTGTCGAGGCAAGCACGAACTGAGATCGGGTCTTCTCCACGTAAGGGTGATCGGGCGAATGGGCTTTTCGTGGATCTGCAGGGTGCTGCTTTCCCATCCCGGCGCTTGCAATTGGTCTCAAAATCCGGAGGGTCCCCGTCCGCGTTTTGCCGGAGGGCAGGCAGCACACCATGATGAATCACATCCGTAACATCGCCATCATAGCCCATGTCGACCACGGCAAGACGACTTTGGTAGACGAGTTGCTCAAGGCCGGAGGCGTAGTGGAAGCCCATCAGAAACTTGAGGATCGCGCGATGGACTCGATGGACCTGGAGCGGGAAAAAGGCATTACCATCAAGTCTAAGAACACCGCGGTGAAGTGGAGGGACTACACCATCAACATAGTGGATACCCCGGGCCACGCTGATTTCGGGGGAGAGGTTGAGCGTGTCATGCGCATGGTGGATGGAGTGCTCCTGGTGGTGGATGCCTTTGAGGGACCGCAGGCCCAGACCCGGTTCGTGCTACGCAAGGCTCTGGAGGGTGGGTTGCTGCCGATTGTTGTGATCAACAAGATCGACCGTGAGGCTGCTGATCCGGCGGGGGTGCAGGACCGTGTGCTTGAGCTGCTCCTGGAGCTCGGTGCGAGCGAAGAGCAGTTTGAGGCGCCCGTTCTCTACGGGAGTGCGAAAGAGGGTTTTTTCATTGATGACCTGAAAGTGCTGAAACGCGACTCGGTGGAGCCTCTCATTGAAACGATCCTAACACGTGTCCCTCCACCGAGGGTGGAGGCAGGTTCTCCCTTCAGGATGCTGGTGAGTAATATCGACTGGGATGACTACGTGGGACGGATCGCCCTTGGCAGGGTGGAGTCCGGAGAAGTCAGGAAGGGAGACTCCCTCTGGTTGCTGCGAAAGGACGGGAGCAGGGTGCGGAGTTCGATCACGAAGGTCTTCGAATACGCCAAGCTGGGGACGCAGGACGCCTCGGTGGGCGAGGCTGGGAACATTGTGGGACTGGCAGGCTTTGAGGATGTCGATATCGGGGAAACCCTCGCCGCCATGGAGGATGCGGAGGCTCTTCCCTTCGTGGCTATTGATCCGCCCACGGTGCAGATGCAGTTCGCAGTAAACGACGGTCCTTTTGCAGGACGCGATGGGAAGAACGTGACCTCGCGCGCGATCTGGGACCGGTTGCAGCGGGAAGTGAAGACCAATGTGTCGATCGAGGTCGGCGAGTCCGACCAGGCGGGTGTCTTCAATGTATCGGCCCGCGGGGCAATGCAGATCTCCGTCCTGGTCGAGACGATGCGGAGGGAGAATTACGAAGTGTTGGTTTCGCGTCCCACTGTGATCACCCACAAGGAGGGAGGAGTAGAGATGGAGCCATTTGAAACCGTATATCTCGAACTTCCGGCGGACATGACGGGGGGAGTCATTCAGGCCCTCGCAAACCGGAAGGGTGTGGTGGAAGTGATGGAGCCGAGGAGTTCGATGAACTACCTGGAAGCAACTATACCGACGAGGGGGCTTATTGGATTCGAGTTCGAGCTCATGAACCTGACCAGTGGACACGGCGTGATGTCACATCTGTTCAAGGAATACCGCCCTGCTCTCGGCAAGATCCGGACCCGTGAGCAGGGGAGCCTGGTGTCGATGTCAACAGGCACCGCGATGGCCTATTCGCTGGAGGGACTGGAGGAGAGGGGACGCCTGTTCGTAGAGCCTTCGGATGAAGTTTACGAAGGACAGATTGTTGGGGAGAATGCCCGCTCCGGTGACCTTCCCGTCAATCCCACCAAGGCCAAGAACCTGACCAATCACCGCTCTGCAACCAAGAGTATCGACGAGGGGCTGCGGCCGGCGATTAAAATGAGCCTGGAGCGCGCCATCGAATATATTGAGCCTGATGAGTTCGTGGAAGCCACCCCGACTCTCATTCGTCTCCGGAAGCGCATCCTGTGTCCACATGAACGCAAGCGCAGTCAAAAGGCGGAGGGGTGACTTTTCGTGAAAAGGGGCGGGGGCGTGTTGCCGGGATTCCAGAGAATCCGAAAAATACGTGTCATGGGGTCTTGGAAGGAGTATTCCAGAAGCGCAATCCACGACTGCTCCCTGCCATGAAAGTGATCTCCATCCTCCCCTGTCTTCTCTTTCTGTCGGCCTGCCTCTCCTCTCTCGAAGCTCAGGAGTTTCCCTCCCCGAAGCCGGGTGCGGCTCACAAGCTGTTTGCCCGGGACGCAGGAACCTGGGATGCTCAGATCCGGCTCTATGTAACGCCGGGTGCTCCCCCGCTGGAGAGCAAGGCGGTGGTTGTCAATACCCTGATCTGCGGCGGCCTCTACCTCCAGCAGCACTTCAAGGGAAAGATGGGTGATGCCGACTTCGAGGGGCACGGCCTGACGGGTTACGACCCGGTCCGGAACCGTTACATCGGAACCTGGGTGGATTCGTCCAGGGAAGTTCCGCTCATGGTCACCAGCAGGTATGATGTCGAGAAAAAGGCGTTCGTGTCGGAGTTCGATGTCGATGCCGGCGATGGTAACATGGTCAAGATTCGACAAGTGCGGAGTTATCTGGACGACGGAAAGCTCAAGCAGGAGCAATTCCTCCTGCTGGGAGAGACTCCGGTCAAGACCATGGAAATTCTCTACCTGAGAAGGAGCCAGGAGAAGGAGAAGTAGCCTGTGCCTACGGGAGATAACCGAGCCATGGCCCCAGCCACTTTTCACACTCCTCAACACTCATTTCCTTGCGGGAGGCGTAATCCTCGACTTGGTCCCGTTGCAGTTCACTGATGGCGAAGTAACGGCTTTGCGGGTGGGAAAAGTAGAGGCCGCAGACTGCAGCTCCCGGGTGCATGGCCTGGGATTCAGTCAGGGTTACCCCGGTGGCCGGGCTGGCTCCGAGCAGTTCGAAAAGAAGGGGTTTTTCGGTGTGGTCGGGTTGTGCAGGGTAGCCCGGGGCGGGGCGGATCCCCTGGTAGTTCTCGTGGATGAGTTCCTGGTTTGAGAATTCGCTGGGGCGTTCGATCCCCCAGGCAACCCGGGTCCGGTGATGGAGGAGCTCCGCGAACGCCTCGGCACAACGATCCGCGAGGGCCTTCACAAGGATCGACCTGTAGGGGTCGTTTTCCTTTTCTTCCAGTTCGCGGGCCCATTCATCAGCCCCGTGGAGCCCCACGACAAATGCTCCGAGGTAGTCGGATGCAGGCCCGCTGGAGGGAGAGAGAAAGTCGCTGAGCGCATAGTGAGGTTTCCCGCTAGTCTTGGCCAGTTGCTGACGCAGGGTATGGAGCCGGGTTTTCTCGCTGTTGCGAGACTCATCCTCCCAGATAACGAGGTCATCTCCGTCGGAGTTCGCAGGAAAGAATCCGAAAACACCCCGAGCCGTGAAGCGCTTTTCAGCGACGATCTCCTCGAGCAGTTCGCAAGCCTCCTCATAGAGCTTTGCAGCCTGTTCTGCTCCTGCCTTATCGCGAGTCCGCAGGGATTTGCTTGTGGAATCCCATACTCCGCGGAGTTCCCAGGAATGGAAGAAGGGGGACCAGTCGATGTAGTCGACGAGCTCTCGCAGGGACTGTTGCCCGATGGTCCGGGTTCCAAGAAATTCAGGTCGGGGAGGGTGGTAGTGCTCCCAGTCCTCCTGGAATCTGTTCGTGCGGGCTTCCTCGAGAGTGACGGTTGGCTTGCGTTCGTCATTCGCAAAACGATCCCGGTGATCTTTCTGAAGAGATTCGTTCCGGGATACGAATTCGTGGGACTGCTCGCTGCTGAGGAGAGAGGTGGTTACGGGCACGGACCGGGAGGCGTCGAGGACATGAACCACCGGGCCGGAGTAGTTTGGTGCGATCTTGATTGCGGTATGCGCTGCGGAGGTGGTCGCTCCACCAATGAGGAGGGGAAGGGTGCATTGTTCACGCTCCATCTCGGAGGCCACATGCATCATTTCATCCAGCGAGGGGGTGATCAGTCCAGAGAGGCCAATGATGTCAGCTTTCTGCTCTTTGGCGGTGGCTAGGATTTTTTCGCAGGGAACCATCACGCCCAGGTCGGTGACTTCAAATCCGTTACAGGACAGGACCACGCCGACGATGTTCTTTCCGATATCGTGCACGTCTCCCTTTACCGTGGCCATGATGACCCTGCCGGCAGAGCGGTGATCTGGATTGGAGGCCTTCTCCTCCTCCATGTAGGGAGTGAGCCAGGCGACCGCTTTCTTCATCACCCGGGCGGATTTCACAACCTGCGGAAGGAACATTTTCCCGGCGCCGAAGAGGTCGCCTACGATGGACATGCCATCCATGAGGGGCCCCTCAATGACATTGAGCGGGCGCCCATACTTGAGCCGGGCTTCCTCGGTGTCCGTATCGATGAACTCGGTAATTCCGCGAAGAAGGGCGTGCTCGAGGCGTTTCTCAACGCTGGCCTCGCGCCAGCTGAGATCGACCTCCTGCTTCTTTCCACCCTGTCCCCTGAACTGTTCCGCAAGGCTGAGCAGGCGATCGGTGGCATCCTCCCGACGATTGAGGATCACGTCCTCCACTCCCGTGAGCAGCTCTGGAGCAATCTCATCGTAGACCTCGAGCATGCCTGCGTTCACGATACCCATGTCCATGCCGGCCCGGGTGGCGTGATACAGGAAGACCGAGTGCATTGCCTCCCGCACGATGTTGTTTCCACGGAAGGAAAAGGAGATGTTGGAAACTCCGCCGGAGACCTTTGCATGGGCAAGGTTGCCCTTGATCCATCTCGTGGCCTCGATGAAATCGACGGCATAGTTGTTGTGTTCCTCAATCCCGGTGGCGACGGTGAGGATATTGGGATCAAAAATAATGTCCTCCGGGGGAAAGTTGACCTCGTCCACGAGGATCCGGTAGGCCCGTTCGCAGATACGGATCTTGTCCCCGTAAGTGGCGGCCTGGCCATTCTCATCGAAGGCCATGACGACGACTGCTGCTCCGTAGCGCCGGATAGTGCGTGCCTGCCGGATGAAGGGTTCGGGGCCTTCCTTGAGGGAGATCGAGTTGACAATCCCCTTCCCCTGCAGGCACTTCAATCCGGTTTCGAGAATCTCCCACTTGGAGGAGTCGACCATGAAGGGGACGCGGGCAACGTCCGGCTCTCCCTGCAGGAGTTGCAGGAACTTAGTCATCATGGCAGCCCCATCGATGAGTCCCTCATCGAAGCAGATGTCGATGACGTTGGCACCATTGGCAACCTGCTGGCGGGCGACTTCGACCGCATCCTCGAGCCGGTTTTCCTTGATCAGCTTCCGGAAACGTGGAGAGCCCGCCACGTTGGTACGCTCTCCAATCATCAGAAAATTGGTATCGGCACCATGGATATAGGCGTCGGTGCCGCTCAGGCGGAGAGGACGTTGATCCGAAAGAGTCATATCCTGTCTCTTATACACATCTCCGAGCCCACGAGACCGTACTAGAT
>CAWWCX010000276.1:0-5740 GCA_963935445.1 uncultured Roseibacillus sp. | reverse complement strand
ACACTGCATATCGTCGGCAGCGTCAGATGTGTATAAGAGACAGTATTAAGACCATGCAATCCGCAAACCGCCGCCGTTTCCTCGCCACCGGAGCCCTCACCGCTACTGCCGGAATCCTGCGCGTCTCCGCCGACCACCACAAGGGCAAGGGTGGGCAGGGTCACCCCATCCTGCTCTCTTTAAAGTGCGGTATGTGCGGCGAGGGAAAAACGCTCGAAGAGAAGTTCACTATCCTCAGGGACCTCGGCTACGACGGGGTGGAACTCGATTCCCCCGGAGGCCAGAACAAGGAGGAAGCGAGAAAGGCATCCAAGAAGGTGGGACTTCCCACCCACGGGGTAGTCGACTCGATCCACTGGGGAACCACTCTTTCCGACCCTTCCGCCGAGGTTCGCGAGAAGGGCCTGCAGGGACTGCTCACCGCGATCCGGGAAAGCGACTCAGTCGGCGGAACCTCCGTGCTCCTTGTTCCCGCAGTCGTGAATGCCAAGGTTTCCGAGGCGCAGGCATGGGATCGCTCCATCGAACAGATCCGCAAGGCTCTTCCCCTCGCCGCCCGGCTGGGCGTGCATATCCTCATTGAGAATGTCTGGAATCGTTTCCTCTACGACCATGACGGACCCAACAACCAGACGGCTGAAAAACTGGTGAGATATATTGACGAAATCGACAGCCCGTGGGTGGGCTCCTACTTTGACATCGGCAATCACCAGAGGTATGGCAAACCAGCCCAGTGGATCCGAACCCTTGGCCACCGTATCGTGAAACTCGACGTCAAGGACTGGGGAGTGAAGTCCGGCTTTTCCAAGATTGGGGCCGGCGACGTGGACTGGCCCGACGTTCGCAAGGCCCTCTCCGAGATTCGGTTCACGGGCTGGGCCACCGCGGAAGTTGGTGGGGGCAATCGTGCCCGCTGTGCCGAGGTGCTCGCCAACATGCGGAAGCACCTGCAGGGAGTCTGAAGGTTTTTCCTGCCGCGCCCTGATGAGCGCCCAGTCCGCAAAGGACCGCTTTTCCGGATTATCCCGTCTCTACGGGGCGCAAGGGCTCACGGCCCTGCGCCGATCCCATGTGGCCGTAATCGGAATCGGTGGAGTGGGCTCGTGGTCCTGCGAGGCACTTGCCCGCAGTGGAGTCGGAGAACTGACCCTCGTAGATCTCGATGATGTCTGTGTGACCAATACCAACCGACAGATCCACGCTCTTGCTCAAACAGTGGGCAAGCCCAAGGTCGAGGTCATGGCGCAACGGATTGCGGCCATCAATCCCGAATGCAAGCTCCACGTGGAGAACCGGTTCTTCAACGAAAAATCCGTCGGCGCGATTCTCGATCGCCCTCTTGACGGTGTGATTGATGCGATCGATGCCGTGCGCCCGAAGTGCCTCCTGCTCGCCGAATGCCGCCGCCGGGAGATCCCCGTTATCACCTGCGGGGCGGCCGGAGGACGCTCGCAGGCAACGCTCATCCGGGTAGCAGACCTCAGCCGCACCTTCAATGACGCCCTCCTCCACCAGGTTCGCAAGAACCTGCGCAGCAACTACGCGTTTCCCAGCGGCGAAGGTTCCCGCAAGAAATTTGGCATCGCGGCTGTCTTCTCTCCGGAGGACGCCCTCTATCCGCAGGGCGACGGGTGCGTCTCAACTGATCGCCCCGCCAGCCAGCCTGCTGGTCTCCGCTGTGATGCAGGACTTGGAGCGGTGACTCACATTACAGCAACCTTCGGCCTCCTGGCCGCAGGCGAAATCGTCAATCATCTTGTCAAGCCACGCGCCTGACCCCCGGCCTTCCAAAAATAAAAAAGGCGGCCAGAAGCCGCCCCATGAAAGTGAACTCCGGATCCCGGGATTCAGGTCCTACTTCACACCCTTCTTTGAAAGACGCGTCCCACGTGTTGATCCCTGGCGGGCCTTGAACTTGGGGTTGGTCTTGTTGATCACGTAAAGCGTGCCCCGGCGCTTCACAACCTGACATCCGGCGTGACGGCGCTTGAGCGAGTTGAGGGAAGAGAGAACTTTCATGACTCGTCCGAAATGGGAGGCGCACTCTACGCAGGTGCGAGAGCCTGTAAAGGCCATTCTCCACCGAATTCCACAGGAGCGGTCAGATCCCTGAAATCCGCCTGTAATCCCATTCATTTCTATGGTTTTTTTGATCCGGGACAGGAATGGCGGAAAACTTCTATCAGGAAACCACGGCGGCGCCGGAGACTCCCTTCGACCTCTCCCTGCGCCCTCCGGGCTTCGGGGAGTTTCACGGACAGGAAAAAATCAAGGAGCGTCTCATGCTCATGGTCGAGGCGGCCCGGCAGCGCAGCGATGTCCTCGAACATATCCTGCTCTCCGGCCCCCCCGGCCTGGGTAAAACAACCCTCGCCAACATCATCGCAACCGCGGCGGACTCGAATATTCACACCACCTCCGGGCCTCAGATTGAAAAGGCCGGCGACCTCGCTGGAGTGCTCACCAACCTGCAGAAGGGCGACGTGCTCTTCATCGATGAGATTCACCGCCTGCATCCCGCCATCGAGGAATACCTCTACCCGGCCATGGAGGACTACCGCCTCGATATCATCATCGACTCCGGCCCTTCAGCCCGCTCCATTCAACTCAACCTTCCCAAGTTCACTCTCGTGGGCGCCACCACCCGGGCTGGCATGCTTACCTCGCCTCTCCGCTCGCGATTCGGCCTCGTCAACAGGCTGGACTACTACAGCCTGCCCGAACTCTGCAGCATCATCCTGCGCTCTGCCGGACTTCTCGACATCAACATCGATGAGGGGGGCGCTCACGAAGTGGCCTCCCGCTCGCGCGGCACTCCCCGGGTGGCCAATAATCTGCTCCGCTGGGTACGTGACTACGCCCAGGTCCGGGCCAACGGCACAATCGATGCCGAGACCGCCTGCAAGGCCCTTGCAATGATCGAGATTGACCAGGACGGGCTCGACGAAATGGACAAGAGAATCCTGGAAGCCGTCATCCACAAGTTCAATGGCGGCCCCGTGGGACTGGGTTCCCTGGCAGTCGCAGTGGGCGAAGACGCCTCTTCCCTCGAAGAGGTCAACGAACCCTTCCTCATCATGCAGGGATTCCTGAAGCGCACGCCCCGTGGACGGGTGGCCATGCCCTCCGCCTACCATAAGATTGGCGCCACGCCCCCCCGGGGCGCGCAGGGGGAACTCCTCTAGCAGGCAGTCCGCCAGCCGGGACTCCCGGTTCACTGCTTGGCCTTCTCTGCCTTGCGCTTTTCCTTGCGGGCTTTCCGGCGAGCCTTCTTTTCTGCCGCGCTCTCGCCCGTCACGGATTTAGCCTTGCGCTTGCCGTCCCCCCCCGCCTCCGAAACGGGATTCTCAAGAGTTTCGACGGCAACCAGCTTCCCAACCGAAACGGTCTTGAGCGGCATCTTGCCGGGAGCCCCTTCCGCTTGCGGCAGACCAGCCGGCAACCCCATTTCAAGTTCCACGGTCGTCGAGTATTCGGCTGGTTGTCCAAGGGCGATATCAAAGACCATCGCACCACTGGCAGTCCTCACATCTACCTTGAGGACTTCTTCCCCGCTCTGCTCCTTCCCCGCTTTCTTCGCTTTGCCGGCAATGGAAATTCTGGCCATTTCACGGCCCTCCTGCTTCACGATTTCCTCCAGCTTCAGCGTATAGGTGATATCGACCTCCCCGCCGATCGCTCCCAGCGGAAGAGTGACGTCTGCATTCCAGGTATCCCCGGTCTGGACCTCCCCGCCCGGAAGAAGCGAGGAAACCTGCAGGGCCATCGACTCCAGCTCAGCCTTTCCCATACCCAGCTGCCCGGCACCCTGCACTTCGTCCAGGCCCTCGGTCTTCAGCAGTTCACCTTTCTTATTGTAGATTGCGGAGAACCTCGTATCCGCCAGCGGCTTGAGAACCTGTTCCAGCAGGCCGCCTCCCTTCGCCGGGTCCGCGGAATCATACTCCATCACCAGGCCCTGCATCTCCTGTCGCATCTTTACCGAGGAGAATGCATGTCCTACCCTGACTCCTTTCTCGTGTGCGCTGACGTCATTCTGCACACGCAGCACCAGCTTGCCCTTGGTCTCAATCAAGCCCTGACCGGGCAGCGGCATCTTCGCCGAGGAATCGGCCGTGTTCTCGAAAACATAGCGTTTCCCCGGTTGCCACTTCAGCTTCAACTCCACCGCTCCTGCCAATCCAATCCCGAGGGAGAGGGCTCCCACCACCACGAAGGCATTGATTGTGGTTCTCATGCCCCCCTTCTCGGCATGATAGGAAAAGGAAACAAGGGAAAATCCTGCCGTTCCCCCCATAATCGGGTTAAACTGACACCGTGAGCGCTACAGTGGACGAACTCGTTGATCGCTGCCGGGCCAGCGGCCTGCGCCGCACCAAGGCGCTGGAAGTCCTCCTCGACACTCTGCTGCAGGCCGCCCGCCCGATGACCCTCGCCAAGCTTGAGCAATCCCAAGGCCTCGCCTCCCAATGCGACAAGGCAACCATCTATCGGCTCCTCCACCGCCTTACCGACGCCGGCATCGTCCGTCGTCTCGGTCTCCACGAGCGCGCTGCCTACTTCGCCCTCGTTCTTCCCGACCAGCATCAGGATTACCTCATCTGCACCGAGTGTGGCACCATATCGTCCGTGGACGCTCCCTGTCCCGTCCACGAACTCGAAGAGGAAATCCGGAACAAGACCGGCTTCCAGAATCTCTACCATGAACTTGAGTTCTTCGGCACCTGCCCAAAGTGCTCGTAGGGAGGACTGCAGCCGTCATGCCCTCTCCTCCCGCGGATTCCCTTCCTGAACAATTTTACGAGTTTCTCTCGGTTGAGAAGAACGTCTCCCCTCGGACTCTCGCAAACTACGAGCGCGCTCTCCTCGCCTTCCGGACATGGAGGGCTGACGACTTCACCCACTGGCGGGATCTCACCGCCGACCACTTCCGAGCCTACCTCTTTGAGTGTATGAAGCGCGAACTGGCCCGCTCCACCATCCGTCTGCATTTCTCCGCCCTGCGAGCCTTCTACAAGTTCCTGGTTTTCCGCCACGGCCTGGCCAGGAATCCCGTGATGGAAGTCCAGCTCCCCAAGCTTGAACGCCAGCTACCGGTCGTTCTCACGCTCAGGCAGATCGAACAGCTGCTCGAGCTCCCTCACCAGCTACCGCTTGAAAAGCAGGCCCCGGACTGGCTTCCCCTCCGTGACTCCGCCATCCTGGAGCTCTTCTACTCAACCGGGCTGCGCCTCGCTGAGCTTGCTGCTCTCGATGTGGCCGACCTTGACAACCTCGCCGATACCCTGCGGGTCCTCGGCAAGGGTTCCAAGGAACGCCTTGTCCCTATCGGCTCCCACGCCATGAAGGCGATCGGGGCCTACCGCCAGGCCGCCAAGGTGACCGAGGGCCCCCTCTTCGTCTCCAAGCTTCGGAAACGCCTTTCCACCCGCTCCATCAATTCCCTCCTGAAGAAGTACCTCACCCACTCCGACATTCCCTTCAATGTCACTCCCCACAAGCTGCGCCACTCCTTCGCCACGCATCTTCTCGACGCGGGAGCCGATCTCCGCAGCGTTCAGGCCCTCCTCGGGCACTCCTCCCTCTCCACCACCCAGATCTACACCCACGTCACCCGGGAACGCCTGCGGGAAGCCTACGACCAGGCTCACCCCCGCGCCACCTGAGGAAAGAACCACCTGGAATATTTTCCATTGCTGTCTCTTATACACATCTGACGCTGCCGACGATATGCAGTGTG
>CAWWCX010000275.1:0-5743 GCA_963935445.1 uncultured Roseibacillus sp. | reverse complement strand
GAAAACTGGAAGCTTCTGGTGCAATTAAACGAGCATCAGGCCCGGGCCGGCCACAATTACTGCTACCGTCCAGGATGGGGAAGTGCCTGGCTTCCTGACGGCTCTAACTGGGGGGGTGTGACGGGCTACAACGTCTTCGTGTGGTATCCCATTGAGGAGGAGCGCCGCAAGAAATACGGACGTTTCCTTCCGATCCAGACGCACGAGGTGACCATCACAAAGGAGGGAAAGCGAACGAAGGAACGCCGGTCGCTCAGCGAGACACAGGGATGGCTACAAATCTATACCGAGGATGAAGCCTACTACGGGCGCCACATGTGCCATTGTTCGATTGGCAATGACCTGAGCGAAATCCGCCGGGCGCTCCTCGAGCACAAGCGCGGCGGACGTCCGGCGCTGCAGAAGTACTACAGCAATCCGACCCGCTACACCGCTGATCAGTATCTGCAAGCCCGGCTCGACGCGGCTCGTCGCTGCCTCGACGGGCGCAACGTAAGGCTTGCCGGGAATGCCGATGGGAAAGGGATCCTCGCCCTCCCGGATCCCGGTGCTCTCGTTGGGCAGAAGGGGCGCTGGTACGGGGACAAGTACAGGAGTCCTCTCGGGGCTGTGGTGCGGAAAGGCCCGAATGCAAGGGCGGGTGATTGGCCCACAAAGTGGGGCGCCTCCTACTACGAGTTCGCCCATCATGTCTCAGGTGGAGACCGGGGAAATGTCGCTTGGTATCAATGGCAACTGGTCCACGATCACCTGCTTGCCGATGGGAAGATCGACCGGGAATCCGCGGCCCGGGGTGGTCGTGGGTTACAGGGGGTGGCGTTTCACAACTGCCTCGATTCGTGGGACGCCTTCGGGGAATGGATGATGGCCTGCATCGAGCGTAAAAATCACTTCGATCTCCCATGGCCACAAAACTAGGGAGGGCCAAGGTATGGCGGCATCCTTGGACAGGGGGCACCACCGATCCCCGTGCAGGAAACCAGGGTGCGGTGTAAGAGGTCAGCTGGAGCGGTGCAGGAAACCGGGCTCCTGCACACTGAACCGGAAGATAGGGGCCTTGTCCTCAGGCGTGAACCCGAGGCAGATGCTGCCATCAACCACTGAAACAGGATCAGGATTCAGGTCGAGACGCACAGAGCGTTGTGAGTGAAGAGGTGGCCTCTGATTTGCACGCTGCAAGCTTCATCAGGGCTCAAGGTGTCATCCGCTGGTAAGTGAGCGGCCTCGTCGCTGGCATTACTGCGCTTTCCCGGGTGGCTTCGGTCGGACCGGAAGGTGCTTAACGAATAAAGGCAGGTTTTGATTCAGTTGGTAGTCCATAGAAGAGAGACCTCGCCTGATGGACGGACAAAGTAGGTGTCGCTCTGTGACAGGTCCAAGCCCACGACCACGGAGATCAGCCAGCCCCATTCGGTCAGCAGCCAGTCTTTTCCGGCCGCCTTGAGCTGCTTTCTGCTGAGTTTCCTGTCTTCAACGTAACCCTGCAGGTCGGGGGAATATTGGTAAGAGGTATAGATTACCATCTGCGGAAAAGTCGTATTGCTCCACTTCAGGGGTTTTTCGCCCCCCGATACCTGACGGTGTTTCAGGAGAACAAGCTCGCAGGCCTTTTCATAGTCCTGCCTGGGAGGCGGAATGGGGGTTGGGAGGCCGGGGGCCGGAGTTCCAAGGAAGAGGCCGGCCGTCAGGGTGAGTAGGGTCTTCATCATGATCGCCACACTATGTTTGCCACCCTTGATTCATCCTGTTGAAGGTGATGAGCGTCACGGGCGACGTAGGTTGTCATTTCAGGATCAGTGTTCGCGCTTTCGGTGTGAGACGATTAAAAAAGTCCCACGGGTGTACGTCCCTCGCCGATTTGGGGCGGGAAGCAAGGTGCGGTGCGGGGGAGGCTGTATAGCTGCAGAGGGTCACTCGGCCCCTGCCGCCTGACCCCGGGGTCATGAACAGCGTATGGTGGAGGGGCAGGGGAGCCTTCCGGGAATCACCATCTCAGGAGCACTCTCTCAGCTTGAGAAGAGTGATTCTACCCACACTGTTCGCGAATACGGCCTAGGCCAGGATCTCTTTGATGACGTGTCCATGGACGTCGGTGAGCCTGCGGTCGATGCTGTCCTTGCGGAAGGTGAGTCGTTCGTGATCGATGCCGAGGAGGTGGAGAATGGTGGCGTGAATGTCGTAGCACTCCGTGGGATTGGCCCGGTCGAGGGGTTTGTAGCCCCACTGATCGCTTTCGCCGTGGGTCACTCCACCCTTGATTCCGCCTCCCGCGAGCCAGTTGGTGAATACGTAGGGATTGTGATCGCGGCCCTTGCTGCCCTGGGTCGATGGCATCCGGCCGAATTCCGTGGTCCACAGCACAACGGTGTCATCGAGCATCCCACGTTGCTTGAGATCCTTGATCAAGGCGGTCGCACCTACTCCCATTCCGTGGGAGAGGGGACCATGATCGCGCACGATATCTTCGTGACTGTCCCAATTGCGGCGGGGGAAACCGTTGTCGCAGCCCGACCAGACCTGCACGAAACGCACCCCGCGTTCTAACAGTCTGCGGGCCGCCAGGCATTTGCGTCCGAAGTAATCTGCCTCCTCCTTGCCGTTGATGTTCTTGTCCCACTTCGTTCCGTCCGGCTGGAGGCCGTACATCTCGCGAATGTATTCCGGCTCCTTGGAGATATCGAGGGCCTCCGGAGCGGCAAGTTGCATGCGCGCGGCGAGTTCGTAGCTCTTGATCCGGGCCTCAAGGCGGGAATCTCCTGTCCGCTCAGCCGCGTAAGCTCCATTGACCCTGGAAAGGAGGGCGTGGCTGTCGGCATCGACGTCCGCGTTGATGTATTTCGCACTTCGTGGAGGACGCAGGTCGGTGATCGGATTGGCCATGCCCGGGCGGATGATCGTCCCCTGGTGCTGGGCCGGAAGAAAGGCTGCTCCCCAGTTCTTGGGACCGTTGGATCCAAATCCCCGGTGGTCGGGAAGCACGACGAAGGTAGGAAGATTATCGTTCATGCTGCCCAGCCCGTAACTCACCCAACATCCCATTCCGGGAAAGCCCGGACGGTCGAAGCCGGTTGCTTGAAGATAAGTCGCCTGACTATGAACCCCGGTCCTGCCGATCAGATTGTGGATGAAGGCCATGTCATCGACGACCTCGCCGAGTGGAGCGACCGTTTCGCCCAGAAGCTTTCCGCTGGCGCCGTAGGGCTTGAATTCCCAGAACGGTTTGAGCCACGGTCCGAGGCCATTCTGGAACGCCTCCACGGGCTCTCCAAAGTCGGACTTTTCGCCGTGGTGCTTCACCAGGGCGGGTTTGTAGTCGAAGAGGTCGATGTGACTGGCAGCTCCGGCCATGAAGAGTTGCACCACCCGTTTGGCCTTGGGCGGATGGTGAATCACCCCTCCGGTCGCGCCCAGGGCGTTCTCACGGCCTACCATGGAAGCCAATGCGATCCCACCGAGCCCGCCGCCCGATTGCCATAGAAAGTCGCGTCGCGAATGAATACTCATCTAATCGACAAAGCTGAATTCACTGAAGTTGAAGAGCAATCGGCACATCGCCGCATACCCGTGTTTCTTGGCGAAGCCCACCAACATGGAGTGTTCATCCTTGGTGGCCTTTCGCGAAAGAGTCATCTCCACCGCCGCGCTCACCGGATCGTCCTCGCGCATGATATTGGTGGCGAAATGTTCGGCCATCCGCACCATGAAGGCGTTGTTCAGGAGGGCCAGAGCCTGCAAGGCGGTCGTTGTTTCACCGCGCTTGTCAACCAATTGCGACGGGTCAGCGCAATCCAAGGTGTCCATGAAGGGCTGCGGCTGTGAACGGACGAGGAAGCGATAGACCGACCTCCGGTGGGTGGAGGGATCGTCGTGATTGGCCTTGTGGTACTGGTAGTGCGGTGAGTGCTGGGGCTGCTCGATGACGAAGTCCTTGAAGGATGGCCCACCCATTTTGCGGTCGAGTTTACCCGAGACCAAGAGCACCGTGTCCCGCAGAGCCTCTGCTTCCAGGCGCCGGCGATTGTGCCGCCAGAGGAACCGGTTTGAATTGTCCTTGGCCACGAACGAGGGATTATGGGCGCTACTCTGTTTATACACCGCGCTGTTGAGGATCAGGCGATGCAGCTCCTTCAAGGATCCTCCACCGTCCCGAAACTCCACCGCCAGCCAGTCTAACAACTCGGGATGACTCGGGGTTCCTCCCACCTGGCCGAAATCGTTGGGCGTCTCCACGATGCCCCGTCCGAAGTGATAGTGCCAAACCCGGTTCACTATGCTGCGCCAGGTCAGGGTGTTTTCGGGATGAACAATCCACTCCGCCAAGGCGACCCGTCGCGCTCCCTCCTTGTGGTCCTCGGGGAGATCGAAGGTCGCCGGAACCCCGGGAACGATTCCCGGCACCGTCGCCGGCTCAACAGGATCACCGGGCTGGGTCACGTCCCCCCGGTGGAGGATGAAGATATCACGAGGCTTCCCGCCGACGTGCCCGCGTCCTTTGAAGGTCCCACCGCCCTTGTGCACGGTTCCGGCGTAAACCATGCTGGGTTTGGCCAGCTTCTTGAGCTCGGCCTCCACCGTGGCGAGCTGGCCGGTGAGGGACTTCTCGCGAGCGTTCAGTTCGGGGCTGGCGAGTTTCGCCATGAGGTCCGTGCGCCGGGCCTGTTTGGCAGCAAGCTTCTCCCTCGCGTTTGGATCCCCGGATCCCGCCAGCCGGATCAACTTTTCCGCGTCCTTCTCGATGCGATGGCGGCTGGTGTAGCCATCCACGAGGTTGTTGCGATGCCAGCGTCCCGAGTCGATCGTGTCGCGGGCCGTCACCTTGGCGCCGGTTGAGACCAGCTTGCCCTTGCTGTAGACCCGCATTTCTCCCAGCGCGAGCATGTGCCCGCCGGAGCCCCGGGGCCTGTTCAGCTTGCTCGCCTGCAAGCGAACGATGCGCCCCTTCATTTTTCCGGAATAGCTCACCATCCCGACACCGGGGTTCTTGAAGTCCTTCTTGCTTTCATCCGCGAACACCCCGAAGCCGTCTGCTTCGGGGCTATCCGCAACCTGCAATTGAAAGCGGACCGGAAATCCGAATCCGGGAGTGTCGGCAAAATCGGTGGGGCGGGCGGGATAGAGCTCCACGCGGTCGATCTCCAACGCCTGTCCCAGATCGATAGCCACCCACTTTTCGGTGTCTGACTCCGTTGCAAACTTGCTGTGATAACCGTTTGTGTTGCTCTTGCCACCGCCCCCAAACCGGTCCAGGGGAAAAGCGCCATAGACGCCGTCGATCAAATCGGCCTTCGCCCACCGAGGAGGCATTTCGATGCTGTCCAAGGCGGTCACCGCCTTCACCTTGGCGAGTCTGCCCCCACTGAGGACCGCCATTTCCCCCAGCGCAAAAATCCAATCGTCGGTCTTGGCCTGACCTTTCTGTCGGCGACTCCACAGTTTGGTGGCCGTCACCCGGACATAGCGCGCCACGCTCTTCTTGCCCTCGAAGAGGACGGGGCGTGCCCCCGGTCTTGGAAAGTCCGCGCCGCTAAAATCCGCAAAGGTCGCCTTCTGCGAAAAGTCCGCGCGGTTGGAGGTTTCGACCCGAAATCGATGGGGAAAGCCAAAGTCAGCGAATCCATACTCTTCCGTGGCCGCTATCACGACCTGATCGATCGGCACCGCTTCCCCAAGATCGATCTGCACCCATTTCACAGTGCCTGTCTCTTATACACATCTGACGCTGCCGACGAAATGCAGTGTGTAG
>CAWWCX010000274.1:0-5761 GCA_963935445.1 uncultured Roseibacillus sp. | reverse complement strand
TGCCGGCTCGCGGCCCGCGCCATTTATCGAGCGCTGGAAGGAAAAGATCCGCCCTTCCTCAGGAAAGGCATGCTCCGGCCCGGCACGCGGATGATCAGAGGGGATCTCGCCCGCATACGCGGCGACCTTGCCCTTCCCCGGGAACGTATCGACCTTGAAGACGTGCGCTACCCGGCCGGCCGGAACAGCCACGGCTACAATCACCCCGGGAGCGACCTGACCCTCCTCGGTGACAGCAACGTAGCCGTCTTCAGCGACCCTCTCGAAGGATTGCATGGCCCCGCGGCAGGCTTGCCCGACTACCTGAGCGCCCTCCGCGGCAAATCGACGGACGTTGTTGCCTCCTTCGGGGACGGTGTGCACCAGGCCCGCCTGAACCTTTACCGGTGGCGTTCCCGGCCCGAGGCTGGCTACTGGAAGAACAAGGGCTGGGTAGTATGGTGTTTCTCCATGAGGGAATTCACCAGGGCGGAGCAGTGGAGCACGCGGGTCCCGGTGGCAAAAAGAAATCCGGATTGAGAACGGCCGGATGCTGCCCGCCTCTTCGCGACATTTCCCTCGCTCCCTCGCTCCCTCGGACAAGGCCTACGCAATAATCTTCATTCCCGCATCGATCTCCGCTCAAGTAATCAATAATCCGCTCCCCGATCATTCCACTTGGTCTTCAGCACGCCCATCTTCCTCTACGGATTCCTGCCCCTGGTCCTGGTAGTCTACTACCTGACCCCGCGCATGGCACGCAACGGATGGCTGGTGGCTGCGAGTTACTTCTTCTACGGCTGGGGTAATCCGCTCTACCTCTTCCTCCTCCTCCTCTCCACCACCCTCGACTACTTCTGCGCGCTGGGAATGACGGGGGCCCGTGCAAGAACACGCCGTCTGCTCCTCTGCGCCTCCCTCGTGGGCAACCTCGGCATTCTCGCCTTTTTCAAGTACTCCGGATTCCTCGCCCGTGCCGCCCACGACCTGGCCGGCATCCCCGGTGCTGAGGCACTGGGTTGGCTCGGCTCAGTCGTCCTGCCCCTCGGGATCAGCTTCTATACCTTCCAATCGCTGAGCTACACCATCGACGTGTACCGGGCAGAGATCGAGCCAACCCGCCGCTTCCTCGACTTTGCTGCGTATGTGGCCCTCTTCCCCCAGCTCGTGGCCGGGCCAATCGTCCGCTACGGGGAGCTCGCTTCCGCTCTCCGCAGCCGAAGGGAAACGCGCCGCCAGTTCACAGACGGAATGGGCATCTTCATCATCGGCCTCGCGAAGAAGCTTCTTCTCGCCAACCCCTGCGGCGCGATTGCCGACCGCGCCTTCGGCGCTGCCGAACTCGATCCCCTCGCGGCATGGACCGGACTGTTCGCCTATTCCTTCCAGATCTACTTCGACTTCAGCGGCTACAGCGAAATGGCGATCGGGCTGGGGATGATGTTCGGCTTCACCCTGCCGGTCAATTTCCGGGCTCCCTACCGCGCGGCCTCTCTGCGGGACTTCTGGCGCCGCTGGCACATCACCCTCGGGTCCTGGATCCGGGATTATCTCTACATCCCGCTCGGCGGAAGCCGGGGCAGCCGCACACGTGCACTGTGCAATCTTGTTTTCGTCATGCTCCTCGCCGGTCTCTGGCACGGGGCGGCCTGGCAGTTTCTCACGTGGGGAGCAATCCACGGCATGCTTCTCGCCGTGGAGCGCCTCGCCAGGCCCCTCCGCATCGGCCCGCGCCTGCCTGCCCTGCTCCGCACCACGCTCACCTTCGCGCTCGTCAGCCTCGCCTGGGTCGTCTTTCGATCAGATTCGCTCTCCGAAGCCTGGCACTACTACACCGCGCTCTTCGGCGGGGCGGATGCGGGTGGCCCCGCCTGGTGGACCCGGGAACTCCTCATGAGCGCGGAGAGCATTCTCGTCCTGCTCGTCGCCGCCCTCATCACCTGGGGCGGCCTCCCAGCTGCCCAGTTCGTCCAGGGCGCGGGCCGCGCACGGTGGAGCGTCCTCACCATCCTTTTCTGGAGCTGCCTGGTCGCCATGGCGGCCCAAAGTGGGAATCCGTTCCTCTACTACTTCTTCTAGAGCCCTCATGCCTGAGCTGGAAACCAACGAACCCGTCAGCCTGTCCCGGATGCCCTGCGTCGCGGTCCTCGTGACCCTAGGATTCCTGTCCACCATTCATCTGGGCAGCTTTTTCTCGGATGGATCACTCTGGAGCTGGGGGGGCGGTGCCCTCGATCGCGCCTTCCTCGAGGCAGGTGCGCGGCAGGCCCGGGAACCGGTCCAGCGCCTGCGGGCGAGGATGGGTTTCGATGCGAACGATGTCGTGGAGCGGGCTCACGAACTCTACTACCAACCGGACATCGACCACCTCATCGGAAGAAGCTTCCTCACCCCACCGGCCGCCCGCTCCCATGTCGTTCTGAGCCGCAGCCCGGCCACGAGCCGAAACTGGAATCCGCTCCCCGCCATCCTCGACTTCCACCGGGAACTGGACGCACGGGGAATCCGCCTTGTCGTCCTCCCCGTGCCCTCCAAGGCGGTCTTCGCCAATCCCTCGCACGGGCCCATCCTGAACGAGGGCTATGAAGCATTTCTCGACCGCCTGCGCTCCTCCGGAGTGGAGGTTCACGACCTGGTGCCCCTCTACCAGGAAATGCGCGCGGCCGGGACGCGCCTTTTCCTCGAGAGCGACAGCCACTGGACGCCGGAAGCAATGACCCGGGCTGCCCGGGTCATCGCCGCCGCCACCTCCGTTCAGGCACCAGGGGAACCCTCCCCCGTTCTTGAGCGACAGCTCACCGCCTCCGGGGACCTCGCCCAGCTCCTGGGGCGCCAGAGAAAGGAGACTGTTCGGCAGAGGATGCTGCTCAGTCGCAACGACAGGCTCTGGAAACCAGACCCCGAGGCCCCGTATCTCCTGCTGGGTGACAGCTTTTCAAACATCTACTCCCTGGACGCAATGGGCTGGGGCATTGGCGCCGGATTCGCCGAGGCCCTGAGCATCGAACTTCGTGCCCCGGTCGACCGGATCGCCCGGAATTCCGACGGCGCCTTCGCGAGTCGGGAGGAGCTTCTCCGCGCGCCCCTTCGTCTCGCCAACAAGTCGGTGGTGGTCTGGCAATTCGCCATGCGGGAGCTCTCCTTTGGAGACTGGAAGGTGCTTCCGCTGAACGCTCCGACACCCGAGCCGCGGGTTCATCTGGGCAAATTCAACGAGGAGCTGGAGGGGACCATCGTCCGGGCAGCCGCCATCCCCTCCCTTACCCGGACCCCTTACCGGCAGGCCATTCGCGAAGTCCTGCTCGAAAACGTGCGAAGCAGTTCCGGCCTCCTTCCCGGGCGCGTGGTCCTGCTGGGATATGCCGTCCAGGATCACCTCCCCACGGGGATGGCGCAATGGGAACCGGGAGATCACGTCCGCGTCCGGGTCGTTTCCTGGGAGTCCGTCGCACAAAGCAGGGGGCGGCTCCATCGCTTCGCCATTCCCGATCCCGACCTCGAGCTCCTTGAGGCCCCCTGGGTCTGGTGGGAGCATTCCGGGCAGTAGGCAATCCGGACGACTCCTGCTGTCTCACGAAGGGCCGCCACTTCCATCCCGGACCCCGGAATCAGACCGGCGCCAGCAGGTGCCGCAAGGTCTCTTCGTCAGGTGCGGTGGCCTTGTTGGTTCCAGCCAGGAGGTCATCCGCAAGCCTCGACTTGTCTGCCTGCAGCTTCTGGATCCGCTCCTCCACCGTGTTGCGGCAGATGAGCTTATGGACGAAAACCGGCTTCGTCTGCCCGATACGATAGGCTCGGTCGGTTGCTTGCGCCTCGGCCGCCGGGTTCCACCACGGGTCATAGTGAATCACGCTGTCGGCGGCGGTGAGGTTGAGCCCCGTTCCCCCCGCCTTGAGCGAAATAAGAAAGAGAGGAATTGTTCCCTCCTGGAACTTCCTGACCAGGGCGCCACGGTTGCGCGAGGAGCCGGTGAGCTGCAGGTAGGGGATCCCCAGGTCCTCCAGCTTGTGCCCGATCAGCTCCAGCATGGTGGTGAACTGGGAAAAGAGAAGAACCCGTCGGCCCTCCTCCAGCAACGTGCCGAGAAGCTCCCCGAGATAGTCGAGCTTGGCAGAGCCAAGCCCATGCGCTTCCTCCATGGAGAGGAGGCGGGGATCACAGCAGATCTGACGCAACTTGAGGAGAGCATCGAGAAAGACAATCCGGCTCTGCGCCAGACCCTGCGCTGCAATGGCCTGCCGCACACGTTTGTCCATGGTCGCGCGGACGGTTTCATAGAGATCCTTCTGCTCCGTGGTGAGCTCTACCGGGTGCACGAGGATCGTCTTGGGAGGCAGTTCCGAGGCCACCTCATCTTTTGTCCGGCGCAGGATAAGAGGGGCCAGCCGGCGTTTGAGGTCGTCCTTGCGATCTTCGTCCTCTTCCTTCTCGATCGGAGCCTGGAAGCGGGCGCGAAAGGCCTCCCGCGATCCCAGGAAGCCAGGGAGGAGAAAGCGCATGAGCGACCAGAGCTCCCCAAGGTGGTTCTCAATAGGCGTCCCCGAGAGGCACAACCGATGCTTCGCGTTCACTTCGCAGGCCGCCTTGCTCACCTTCGCATCCGGGTTCTTGATATTCTGGGCCTCGTCGAGCACCACCAGGTGAAATGCACTCTCTTTCAGGATCCCGATGTCGCGCTGCAGCAGGGCAAAGGACGTCAGCACGAGGTCGGCATAGGGAATGTTCTTGAAGTCCCGCCGGCGTTTCGGCCCCTGCAGGACCAGCACACTCAGGGAGGGCGTGAACTTCGCCGCTTCCGCATGCCAGTTCGGGACGACCGAGGTCGGCGCCACCACCAGGGCCGGCTTTCCGCCCGACCGCCCCGAGTCCTTCTCGGTGAGAATGTGCGCGAGGGTTTGCAACGTCTTGCCCAGACCCATGTCGTCGGCCAGAATCCCATTGAGATCACAGGTTGCGAGGGACTGCATCCAGCGGTAGCCCTCCAGCTGGTAGTCGCGCAGCGTGGCCTGGACTCCGGAGGGAGGGTCCGCCCTTCCGGGGTTCCGGAGGGAGCCCAGCTTCCGTGCCAGCCTCGCCAGGTTGGCCGGGGCTTCAAGCACCAGTTCGGAGCCAGCCGCCAGGTCGGCGGCATCCACTGGATGAAGAAAAGGCCGGTGCGGATCAACAAGGGCTGCCAACTGGCGCAGAATCCGGCGTAAGCGATCCACGGGAATGTGCAGTGCCCCCCCGTCCGGAAGATACACGAGGTGATGCGTCCGGTCCGGCAACTCGGCAAGCATGTCCATCGTGCCGTCCTCGAGCAGCTTCGCCAGGATCGGAAGCAGGTCCAGACGCTGGCCCTCGAGTTCAAACCCCACCGACAGGGCAAACCAGCCCCCGGGCTGCTCCTCGAGGGAGCTCTCCCATTCTGCCGGTTCGCAGCGGTGGACCTGGAAGCCGATTCCCTCGTCGATCTCAACCTGCCACGCCTTCGCCTCCAGCCTCGGCCCGGCCTCGGCCCGGAACCACGGCCAGTAGACGTCGGGAGTGCTCAGGCTTGGCTCGGGGAACCAGGCAAACTCGGCCGAGCTGGCCCGGTCCTTACTCCGTTCCAGCCCAATCAGGAACCGGTAACTGGGCTGGGCGCCAAGGTGGGTCAACCCCAGCTGAGTCAGCTGGCGCGCGGCATTCTTCTCGGCCTGCAAATCCCGCACAATCTCAAGGGAGCCCTTCCCCGTCTCTATGACCACCGCGCTGTCTCCACCGGTATAGAGTGGCAGTTCATGGTCTCCGTAGGTCACAC
>CAWWCX010000273.1:0-5772 GCA_963935445.1 uncultured Roseibacillus sp. | reverse complement strand
GATCCACGATTCCCCTCGAAGACCGGCCGAAGCAGTTCATGCGTCTTCGGGTGAGCAACTGACCCCCGGTACAAACAACGTCCGCATCAATTGATGCGGACGATGCAAGGTTGCCTGAGAATCGTAGGTGTGAAGATGTCGCAGGCGAGCGAGTCGTTTAGTCCTTACCGACCTTGGCCGGATATTTGAGCATTTCGCGGACCTCTTTCTGATTCATCTGGTCCACCGTTTCCTGAGAAACTCCGAGTGCTACCAGGCGTTTGCGGTGGTCGGCCTGACGACGACGCTTGGCGGCTCCGCTCTTGCGGGGGCGCGTGAGATGCGTCTTCATGAATTTTCTCTTCGTGCGCATGCCAGAAAGGGGTTTGGGTCGGGGTTCTGGTCCGGTGCTGGACCGTGGGGGCGCGGGTAATAGGACCTCCGGGCGGCCCGGTCAACCTCAATTGTTTGCGGGGGTGCTTGCTTTCAGGGGGAAAATGGCTCAGCAGGGCGGGTTTTCCCGTTCAAAATACTTCCCGGCGTGGGCTGTTGGACAGAGGTCCGGGGCTTCTCTCGGGGCCAGCTGCAGGAATGCACCTGTCCGCAGGGTCGCCGATCTGGTCGGCGTGATCCGGGTGGCGGTGTCTTGCCGTTGATCCCCGGGTTCCCGCCCGGGGAAGGGGGTCTGGCGTGGGAGCGTGGCGTGCCCTGGGCTGCGGGATGGTGCGGAGGCTTGAAGAATTCCCAGAGCGCTGCTTTGTCCTTGGGTTCGCTGATGGGGACCGCATGCTCGGGTCAGCAATGACTACGAGTAAGGACCCGTTGGAGGAACTGCTTCGATTGTCCCACGAAATCGGCCGGGAAGACCGCAAGCTCACGATTCTGGGAGAAGGAAATACCTCGGCGCAGGTGAACGGGAAGGAGTTCCTCGTCAAGGCCAGTGGGTCGTGTCTGACCGACCTGCGTGGGGATCAGGTCACGCGGTGCCGCTTTGATACGGTCCTCACTCTGCTGGAGGAGCGTGACCGCGCATTCACCAATGAGGAGGTGGACGAGGTGCTCCTGGCCAGCCGCGTCGATCCCGGGTCGAAGAAGCCGAGTATCGAAACCATGTTCCATGCCTGGTTGCTCACCCTGGAGGGGGTTGAATTTGTGGGGCATTGTCATTCAGAGGCTGCGAACGGGATTCTATGCAGTCCGCGGGGGCGGGACTTCGCGGAGCATCGGATTTTTCCAGATGAAATTGTCTGCTGCGGGAGGGCCTCGGTTTTTGTGGAGAACTGTGATCCCGGCTTGCCGCTCGGAATCGGAATCCGGGAGCGGACGACCGCCCATATTGCGGATTACGGAGAAGCACCCCGCCTTATTCTCCTTGAGAACCACGGAATCATCGCGCTGGGAAAGACAGCCGACGCGGTCCTGGCCTGCACACTCATGGCAGACAAGGCAGCGAGGATTTTTGCCGGGGCCACGGCACTGGGGGGACCGGTCTTCCTTCCTCGTGAACAGATCGAGAGGATCGCAGGCCGCCCCGACGAGGTTTACCGCCAGAAGGCACTCAATCTTTGAGGAACCCGGGGAGCAATGGCATTTCTGGGTATCGACTTGGGCACGGGGGGCGTGCGCTGCCTTCTCGTGGAAGAGGACGGGACGATCCAGGCGGAGAGCTCGGGCGGTTTGAGGGGGCGTAATCTGGCCGAGGAGGATCATTGGTCGGAGCAGGATCCGGATGAATGGATCTCCGTTCTGGAGGGAACGCTCGATGAGCTTTTTGCAAATCCTGCGAACCGCAAGGTCGAGGCCATTGCGGTAGACAGTACCTCGGGGACGGTATTGCCCGTGGCGGAGGCTGGCCGCCCCCTGGGAATGGCACTGCTCTACAATGACATGCGATCCCGGGAGCAGGCGGAGAAATGCGGGCCGATCTTCGGGGGAGCATGTTCTCCCACGTTTTCGCTACCAAAGATCCTGTGGATGCAGGAGCACCTTGATTTGCCGGAGGATTGTCTTTTCCTGCACGCGACTGATTACCTCAACAGCTGGTTGACGGGCAGCACGGAAGTGCCCACCGATTTCACGAATGCTTTGAAGAGCGGCGCAGACCTGGAGACCGGAGACTGGTCGCAGACTCTGCCGGATGTCCGCCTTCCGGCAGTAGTCCCTCCCGGCAGGAGGTTTGGCGTCCTGAGAAAGAATCTCTGCAGGAGGTGGCAACTGAGCGGGGAAGTGGCGCTGGTGAGTGGGGCCACGGACTCCAATGCGGCCTTTTACGCTTCCGGGGCAGCGGGTCCGGGTGACTGGTCGTCCACGGTTGGGACGACCCTTGCGGTCAAGGGATTGAGTGAGGTGAAACTCGAGGATTCTCAGGCGCGGATTTACTGTCACAGGCACCCCGATGGGTCCTGGTTGCCGGGAGGAGCCTCCAATGCCGGAGGAGAAATCGTGCGCAGGCTTTTCGGAGAGCGACTGGGAGAACTGGAAGTGGCTGCGAGGGAGCGGGACGGGACGGACCATCTGGTCTACCCTTCGGTGCGGAGAGGAGAGCGACTCCCGTTTGCGGAGGACTGCTTTGAGCCATTTTTCGTGGGCAGGGAAGAGGATGAGGTGGGCGTGTTCCTGGCTTGTCTGGAGGGGGTCTCCTTTGTGGAGGCATTGGTATTTGAGTTGATAGAATCTCTCGGAGGAACGGTGGGGGAGAATGTGTTTGCTACCGGTGGTGCGACCCTCAGCCTGCTGGGCCTGGAGGTCAGAGCTAATGTCCTCCAGAAGAGGGTCCGGGTCCCGGCACATCCCAGCTCAGCGATGGGAGCCGCCATTCTGGCTGCGGCTGGTTTTCACGGAGAGCCGGTCGGGGAATGGTCGAGGCGAATGGTGAGCATCACGCAGACAATCGAACCTTCGGACAGCAGGAGGAGCTACTACCGGGACCGACTCGCTATTTTCAGGGAACACTGTTATCAGGGCCTCTCTTAACGACATGCCTCTGGAACTTGTCATCTCGGACCTTGACGGGACGATTCTGGAAACGGAGGACTACCACCGCCGGGCCTACAATGGGCTTTTTGAGGAGCTGGGGTTGGCCCAGAGATGGAGCAGGGCGGATTACAGTGCCCGCCTAGCGACCATGGGGGGAGGGAAGTTTCGTGAGATTATCGGCTGGCTTGACCCGCCA
Organism: uncultured Roseibacillus sp.; assembly: GCA_963935445.1. GTDB lineage: Bacteria > Verrucomicrobiota > Verrucomicrobiia > Verrucomicrobiales > Akkermansiaceae > Roseibacillus_B. Next base: position 2,621 of record CAWWCX010000273.1, on the reverse strand, counting down.
CGGGAGCACTGGGAAGACGAGAGCAGAAGACTCTATGCCCGTAAGACCGAACTCTATGTGGATCTGATTGTGAACGATTTGCACGGCGGAGATCTCTCTCCGCGACCGGGGGTGGAGCGTCTGTTCGAGGAGATCCTGCAATCAGGAATCCAGCTGGCGATAGGATCAGCCTGCGTCAAATGGGCTGCGGAGAGGGTTCTGGAGGCGTCCCTGGGAGCGGCTCTGTTGGAGGCCCTTGCCACGGTATGTGCCGGCGATGATGTGGCAGCGAAGAAGCCCGATCCGTCCATTTATCTCCTCGTCGCAGAGCGTTGCGGGGTGAGGCCGGAAGATTGTCTGGTGGTTGAAGACACGGGGCATGGGTTGCAGGCTGCGCTTGGGGCAGGGATGCGCTGTGTTGTCACGCCCAGTGAGCTTGCCCGGAAGGACTCATTCGCCGGGGCGGTAGCGAGGCTTGAGAGCCTCGAGGGTATCGGCCTTCCGAGCCTGCGGGAAATGTGGGACGAAGGGCAGGAGCCGGAGCGTTCGCATGGCGGCTTGTAAAGCGCCCGGTCGTCTGGGATGAAGTATCCATGGTACGCTTGTTTCTGCTGCTGATGTTCACCCCGGTGATCTCCCTGCACGCTGCGGGACGCCCCAACATTCTTCTTGCGATTTCAGATGACCAGTCGTGGATGCATGCAGGTGCCTATGGAGACAAGGGAACGAGGACTCCGGCCTTTGACTGGGTTGCAGGGGAAGGGGTTCTTTTTACCCATGCCTTTACCTCGTGTCCGTCCTGCATGCCGTCACGAACGTCCATCCTGACTGGGCGTCCCATGTGGGAGACCGGGCCGGGAGGGAACCTGATGGGAACGTTGAAGGCGGACTATCCCCTGTTTTCCCTCTTGCTGGAACAGGCGGGCTATCAGCTTGGTGCCACTGGAAAGACATGGGGTCCGGGCAGGTTGGAGGGATTTGCCCCGAGAAATGGCAGGTCACTGCCGCTCCGTTCCTATTCATCGGCGCAGACCGAGGCGATCCTGGGGAAGTCCTTTCATGAACGGAAATTGGCGAGGGGGCGGAAGGGAATGAGTAATCTGGATTACGCGGCCAATTTTGCCGACTTCCTGGCTGAGAGGGACCGGGAGAAACCCTTCTTCTTCTGGTATGGGTCCACGGAGCCTCATCAGGGGTATGAGGTGGGTGCCTGGAAGGCGGCGGGCAAAAATCTGCGAGATGCGCTGGTTCCCGGATGCCTTCCGGATGACCCGGTGATCCGGGGGGAGTTCCTCGATTACGGGTTGGAAATCGAGCACTTCGACCAGCATCTTGCCCGGATGCTGGAGATGCTCAGGCAGGAGGGCCTGCTGGATAATACCCTTGTCGTGGTGACCAGTGACCATGGGAATCCCATGCCGCGCTCCAAGTGCAACCTGTATGACTCGGGAACCCGGGTCCCCCTGGCAGTGAGGTTTCCGGGGCCGGCAGGGGAAGCGAGGACATGTGAGGATTTTATCAACCTGGTGGATCTTGCCCCAACCTTCCTGACTGCTGGCGGAGTGAAGATCCCTGCTGGGATGAGGGGGAGAGCACTCCAGTCAGTCCTGACGCGGAAACCAGGATCTACCGGGTTCCGCGAGTTTGTGGTGACCGGGTTTGAACGACACATTATCTGCCGTCGTAATGGTGTGGGCTACCCGGCTCGCGGGATCCGGACGAAAAAGTTTTCCTATATCCGAAATTATGAATCTGCTCGCTGGCCAGCAGGGGATCCCGATTTCGTGTCCTCCCACCAGGGCTTTATCGGTGACTGTGACCGAGGGGCGAGCAAGTCCTTTCTCATGAACAACTGCACCAGCAGCCAAGTTGCCCCGTATTACCTGCTCTGCTTCGGCCGCCGTCCGGCTGAGGAACTCTATGACATGGAAGCCGACCCCCATCAGTTGAAGAACCTGGCCGGAGAAGCAGAGTTTGCTGAAGTCATGTCCTCCCTGAGGAGAACGATGGAGGATCATCTACGCGCTACGGGTGATCCACGAATGCGGGGGGAGAGCCCCTGGGATCACTACGATTTCACCGATAAGAGGATTTTTCGCAACCCACGATGGAGAGAGGAAGGGCTTGGGGTTTCCCGGCCCGTGCCCCGGGGTTAGCGAGTCTCCGCGATGGACCATGATGTGTTGATTCTCCCGGACACGGGGTGAGCCCTGCAGGGCTTGCACCAGGCTTCCGGCCTGTCACCCTTCCGGCATGACCCGATTTGCATTTCTCTGCCTCGTCCCGGTCTTTCTCGCCCCCGTGTTCGCGGCCAAGCCGAACATCGTCCTGATCATGGCGGACGACCTTGGTTACGAGTGCGTGGGGGCCAACGGAGGTACGTCCTACAAAACTCCGGTCCTCGACCGGATGGCGGAGAGAGGAATGCGTTTTGAGCATTGTTACTCACAGCCCATCTGTACGCCATCGCGGGTGAAGCTCATGACTGGGATTTCGAACATCCGTAACTACATCAAGTTTGGTCTCTTGGATCCGAAGGCGACGACCTTCGCGAATATTCTCAAGAAGGAGGGTTATGCCACCTGCGTAGTCGGGAAGCTGTCTCTTATACACATCTCCGAGCCCACGAGACCGTACTAGAT